>CAZCKR010000124.1:0-5383 GCA_964499305.1 uncultured Candidatus Bathyarchaeia archaeon
ATGGTAGCGGGGGGTAGATTTGAACTACCGACCTTGGGGTTATGAGCCCCACGGGCTAACCTGGCTGCCCTACCCCGCTCCGACCCAAACAGACAATCTATACGCTTATAAACCCTATGCGAAACCAGACAAACACAGAAATGAGCCGCCGCACCCACCAAAACATCGCCCAGCAACGCATACGCATACTCTACCAGCAAGCCAAACAAGCCTACCCCACAGACCCCAAGCTCAGCAGACGCTACACCCGGCTCCTCAAACGCATATCCGAGAGAACACGCACCAGAATCCCCACACAGATAAGGCGAGGCATCTGCAGAAACTGCGACACCGTCCTCATACAGGGAGTCAACAGCCACACCCGGGTGAGGCAGCGCCGCGAACCCCACGTAGCCATCACCTGCCACACATGCGGCCACGTACACCGGACCCCCACCAGGAGCAGGCGGCCTTGACCCTCACCCTCGTCAGCATAGGCCTCAACAGCCACAAGGACCTAAGCCTCAGAGCCGTAGAGGCCGCGAGGCACGCCGACGCCGTCTACGCCGAGACCTACACCATGAAGCTAGACACCACGCCGCAGCAGCTCAGCGACACCATAGGCAGACCCGTCCAGCCCCTAACCCGGGGACTGATGGAGGAGGACGCGGAAAAGCTGCTCAGGGAAGCCGAGAATGGAGACGTGGCCATCCTCGTCGGCGGCGACACCCTCACCGCAACCACCCACATCAGCCTAGTCATCGACGCCGCCAGACGAGGCGTACCCGTCAAGATCGTCCACGGCGGCAGCATAATCACCGCCGTAGCCGAGACAGGGCTCAGCCTCTACAAGTTCGGCCGAACAGTCACAGTGCCCCTCCCCGAGAAGGGGCCCGTGGACACAGTCATACGCACCCTCCGAGACAACAGGGAGCAAGGCCTCCACACCCTCATACTGCTGGACCTCGACGAGCCCCAGCGGCGGTACCTCACCGTCAACCAGGCCATAACGCGGCTGGAGGCGACAGGCGAGTTCAACATGGACACGCTCCTCGTCGCCGTCGCCCGCCTCGGCTCAGAGAACCAGGTCATCAGAGCAGACACCGCCAAGAACCTCAAGACATGCGACTTCGGCGACGCGCCTCACACAATAGTCGCCCCGGGGCGGCTCCACTTCATGGAGGAGGAGGCGTTGAAGGTGCTGGCGGGCTGCCCACCCGAGCTTCTCTCTGACAGGAAGGTCCAGGGCGAGGTGGACAGGCTCATCGAGAAGTACAGCGTGGGGTGCCGAAGGGTCCTGGGGGAGCTCAAACCCAACCCGCTGCCAAAGACGATAGACAAGGCCCAGGTCGATGAGATGCTCGACCACACAAAAAGATACCTGGACGACGCCGAGTACTACCGGGGCATGAACGACCCCGTGGCGCTCACCAGCGTCGCCTACGCCGAGGGCGTCCTGGACGCCCTAAAGCTTTTAGGCTTAGTCGAGTTCGAGTGGTGAAGATGACGAAGGTACTGGCCGCCGGGGTCTTCGACCTGCTCCACTACGGGCACATAAGGTACCTGGAGGAGGCCAAGAAGCTGGGCGGCCCAGACGCCGAGCTCATCGTCATCGTCGCGCGCGACGAGACGGTTTGCCGCCTCAAAGGCAGCGACCCCGTCATCCCCGAGGACCAGCGCCGCGCCGTCATCGAAGCCCTCAAGGTCGTGGACGAGGCCCTCCTAGGGTTCGAGGACCTGGACCTCGACAGGGTCATACAGCAGGTGAAGCCTGACATCGTCGCGGTGGGCCACGACCAGGACGCCATCAGGCGCCAGGTAGAGAAGATAAAGAAGGCCCGCGAACTCGGCATAGAGATACTCACCGTGGGCCGCTTCGGGGAGAGAGACTTGGACAGCAGCAGCAAGATCAAGCGGCGGATCGTCGAAGGGGCACGAACGAGAGCCTGACATTGTCGCCGTCGGCGAGCCCCAGCTTGCGCCTCAGGTAGACGGGGGATATTATCTCCATGACGTTGTAGTCGTGGATGCTCCTCTCGGCGACGATGAGGGCGCCCTCCACCTCGTCGTTGATGGTCACGGGGTAGCAGTTGGCGGAGCCGAAAGTCCGCTCCCCGTCCTTGAAGCCCTCCAGGTGTACCCCGGGGCCGCTCTCCAGCCGCCGCCTCTTCTCGAAGTCGTCCTGCGTTATCCTGACGTTCAGGGTGCCGGGGAAGGGCTCGAACCCCAGCTTCTCCGCTATCTGGCGCCTGTAACCGTCCTTGCTTATGTAGTATGCGCCCTCGAAGAGCCCCGAGACCACGGTGCCCTCGAACTCGATGGTGGTCGCCTCCATGCTCTCCATGTGCCACTTGAGCTCCCGCAGCACCTTCTCCAGCTCCGCCATCCCCTCCACGGTTATGCTGACCCTGCTCCCCCCGGACTCGATCCTCCTGTGTATGAGCCCCATCTTATCCAGGATCTGGAGATGCCTCGACGCGGACTGCTGGCTCCCCCCCAATATCTTCGAGAGATCCGTCGTGGATAACTTGACGGCGTTCTTCGACGCGCCCAGCCTCAGCAAGGTGTACAGCGTATACCAGAGGTGGGGCTTCAACTCTTCCAAGGCGTTCAGAAAATGGGTAGGGGAGCCGTATATAACTCTTTTTTTGGTAGCCTAGCCCTTGGCCACCGCGATGGGGATGCTCACCATGACCTTCTCGGCCAAGCCCACTTGGTGGCTCACGTCGGCCACCCTGTGGACGTCCTTGTAGCTGTCGGGGCTCTCCTCCTCCACTATCCGCCCGCTGGCCGCCTTCACCACTATCCCCTTACGCTTCAGGTCGTTGATGATGTCGTTGGCCCTGAACCGCCTCCTGGCGCCGGCCCGCGACATCACCCGGCCCGCCCCGTGGGCCGTGCTCGCGAAGCTCCGCTCCTCCCCCCTCTCCGTCCCCTTCATCAGGTAGCTCGCGGTGCCCATGGTGCCGACGAGGAGCACCGGCTGCCCAGTGGCCCGGTAGTCCTGGGGCAGGTCCCTCCTGCCGGGGCCGAAGGCCCTGGCGGCGCCTTTCCTGTGCACCACCGCCTGCACCCGTCTCCCGTCGATTTCGTGCTCCTCCTTCTTCGCCGTGTTGTGGGTCATACCGTAGACAAGCTCCATCCCCATGTCCTCGGCGCTACGCTTGAACACGTCCTCGAAGGCCTGGCGGATCTGGTGCATGATTATGTGGCGGTTGATGAACGCCCAGTTGACGGCGCAGCTCATGGCCTCGTAGTAGTCCTCGGCCTCCTTGCTTTTCAGCGGCGCGCAGACCAGCTCCCGCGCCGGCAGCTTCATGTTGTACTTGGTGGCCGCTCTATCCATGACCCTGATGTAGTCTGTGGCGACCTGGTGGCCGAAGCCCCTGCTCCCAGTGTGCACCCAGACCACCACCTGTCCAGGCTTGTTGATGCCGTAGACGGCTGCGTGGCCTGGGTGGAATATCTTGTCGACGCGCGCGATCTCGAGGAAGTGGTTGCCCGCGCCGAGGGTGCCCAGCTGGCTGCTGCCCCGTTTCTTGGCTCGGGGGCTCACCTTGTCCGGGTTGGCCGCCTTCATGCAGCCGCCCTCCTCGGTGTGGCTGGCGTCCCTATCCCAGCCATAGCCCCTGTCCACGGCCCACTGGATGCCCTCGCTGATAGCTCTCTCCAGCTCGCTGTTGCTGAGCCTCATCTTGCTGCCCACGCCGACGCCGCAAGGCACCAGCTGGAATACCCTGTTGATGAGTTCCTGCTTCTTGGCGTCGACCTCCTTGTAGGTGAGGTCCGTCCGCAGCAGCCGGACGCCGCAGTTGATGTCGTAACCGACGCCGCCGGGAGTGATTATGCCCTCGTCTGCGTCGAAGGCGGCGACGCCGCCTATGGGGAACCCGTAGCCCTGGTGGCCGTCGGGTAATGTGATGCCGTTCTTGATTATGCCGGGGAGCTGGGTGACGTTGACGCTCTGGGTGAGGGTGTCGTCCCGCTTCATGGACTCAAGCAGGACCTCGTCCGCGTAGATGCGGGCGGGCACCTTCATGTGCCTGCTGTATGCCTTAGGTATCTCCCACGTGTAGTCATCTATCTTGTCTATGGGGAACATGGATTCTCACACCCTTTGCGCCAGTAATCCTAATAAGCGTTTATTGGTGTCTAAACCAATGATGGGCTGTGCAGTGGAAGGTCCTCAAATCGGTGCCCCTGTCGGAGGTGCAGAGCCGCCTCAGGGACTACGAGGAGCGGCACGGTAGCCTGAGCCGACTACACGAGGAGTTCACCAAGGGCAGGATGCCGCCGGGCATGTTCGACGACTACGTGGAGTGGACGAGCATGAACCACGCCGTCCGCGCCTACCAAGAGGGAGAGGACTTCGAGTACCTAGCCGACATGGACCTGAACCTGTCCCCGGAGGACTACGCCAAGCTCACGCCCAAGAGGCTCATGCTGCTGGATCACCTCATAGAGGGCCACGCAGCCTCCATAAACGAGTTCGCCACGGCGGTCGATAGAGACGTGAAGAACGTGTACAACGACCTCAGGACGCTGGAGTCTCTGGGTCTCGTCAGCCTGGTCAAGATGGGGAGGAGCCTGGTCCCAGAGCTGCTGGTGTACGAGATAACCATCCTCCTGGGCTGAATAATGTTATATCGCCGGGGCGATTGTATCGTGTGATATAGATGTCTGCTAACCCATGCGAGGCAGACCTGGTTCTGCTCAACGGCAAGGTTCTCACCGTGGACGACGGGTTCACCGTCGCCGAGGCGGTGGCCGTCAAGGACGGCAGGGTCATGGCCGTCGGCTCCACAGAGGAGATCGCGAGGCTGAAAGGACGGTCCACCGAGATCATAGACCTCAGAGGGAAGACCGTGATGCCTGGGCTCTACGACAGCCACATCCACGTCGTAGGCACCGGCACCGCGCTGCAGATGATAAACTGCAGGACCCCGCCCATGATGAGCATAGAGGACATGAAGAAGGCAGTAGCCGAGAAGGTGGGGGACGCGAAGCCCGGCGAGTGGATACTGGGCAGGGGCTGGGACCAGGCCAAGCTGGCGGAGCACAGGAACCCGTCGAGGTGGGACCTAGACGATGTGTCTCCCGACAACCCCGTGGTCCTCACCAGGACCTGCGGCCACCTCCTCGTGGCCAACAGCGCCGCGCTGGAGATCGGGGGCGTAACCAAGGACACTCCCGACCCCCTGGGTGGGAAGATAGTGCGTAACCCGGAAGGCGAGCCCACCGGGATGCTGGAGGAGGGCCCCGCCATGAACCTGGTGAGGAGGCACATCCCCGAGACCGGTATACCCGAGACCATGGACGCCATTAGGGCCGCGTTCAAGGCGTTCAACATGGTCGGCATCACCAGCGTCATAGACCCGGGGAACACCGAGGACGAGATGGTGGC
>CAZCKR010000125.1:0-1958 GCA_964499305.1 uncultured Candidatus Bathyarchaeia archaeon
CAAGAAGGTGTGGGTCATCTGGGCCGAGGGACGGGTCCACGGCGAGTACGGCGCCATAGAGACCCCCGTCGGCTACATCCCCAGGTACGAGGACCTGAGAGCCCTGTTCAGGAGGGTCTTCGACAGGGAGTACACGGTGGAGGAGTACACGCAGCAGTTCAGCGTCCGCGTCGACAAGTACCTGGAGAAGCAGGCGCGGATGGAGGGGCTCTACGGCGACGAGGAGGATGTACCCGACGAGTTCTGGGCGGTACACCGCCGCATAAAGAAGCGGCTCAAGGAGCTACGGGAGAAGACCGGTGAACCAGTTCTCCCGCCCAGCTACTTCCAGTGACCCTCTTTTTCATCCAGGTCTAGAAAGATTACGGGCGTACATGTGCGCCGCCATGAGAGGCTCGGGGAGCGAGTGGTCTAGGAAACAGGTGTCCACTATCTCGACGCAGGCCTCCAGCGTGATCAGGTGACCCACCGAGACGTACACGGGAGACCCCGTCGGGGAAGTCATTTTGGCGCCCACCACCTTGCCGCCATGCCTTATCAGCGTCTCCTCGGCGTCGGGGTCGTCGAGTTCACCGCAGAGCAGCCTCCTAGCCACGCCTATTGAGGGCTTGTTTGCCTCGACTCCGATGTGGGACGCCAGCCCGAAGCCCCTAGGGTGAGCGAGCCCATGGCCGTTCACAATCAGGACATCGTACCCGGACAGCCCCTGCAGGGCCTTCAACGCGGGGCGGAGCTCCCTGTATGAGAAGAAGCCGGGCACATAAGGGAACTCCACACGAGTCTCGGCCGTGGATACCTCAAGCACGTCGAGGCTCTCGTCCATGACGACGGCGGCCGAGAAGGCTACCCCGCCCACGTACGCGACGTCTACCCCTGCCACAAGCTCGGCCTCATGCAGAAGCTCCACCGCCTCCACCAGCTCGGATAACTCCATCTGCTCCAAAGCGAGAAGGTTGAGCCTTTCCTTTGAGGGCTGATCCACATGTTTCTCGAAGCGGCGCTTGTTTTTCTACTTATCGCTGAAACCGCAGCGAGCCGCTCCATGGGCTCTCGGTTTCCCAGTTATTCTTATAGCCGAGACCCAACACGTTCAATGTGTCGAGGGGGATTCTTGTGGGTTACATGGACAGGACCAAGGGATCGAAGGCGTTGAGCGAGCGAGCGGCAAAGGTTCTGCCTGCGGGGGTGAGCTACGCCATCCGCGCGCTGCCGCCGTACCCTTTCTACGTCGACCACGCGGAGGGGGTGAGGGTCTACGACGTCGACGGCAACGTCTACACGGACCACTGGGTGGGCCACGGGGCCCTGATACTGGGCCACAGCCCGAAGCCCGTGGTGGAAGCCGTGGCTAAGCAGCTGCACCTTGGAACCCACTACGGGTTCGCCCACGAGAAGGAGATCGAGCTCGCCGAACGCATAGTCAGGCACGTGCCCTCGGCGGAGATGGTGCGGTACACAAGCAGCGGCACCCTGGCCAACCTCTACGGGACACGCCTCGCCCGGGCCTACACGGGGAGGATGAAGATGCTGAAGGTGGAGGGGAGCTGGCACGGCGGATACGACAGCCTCCACGCGTACGTGAGCCGCCCCTTCGGGAGGCCTGAGAGCGCTGGCCTCAACCCCAAGACCACGGAGGACACTTACGCCGTGCCCTTCAACGACGTCGAGGCCGCGAGGAAGGTCGCCGAGAGACACGATCTGGCGTGCATCATACTTGAGCCGGTCATGGCCGCATCTGGGTTCATCACTCCGGAGCCCGGTTACCTCGAAGGCCTCAGGGAGATATGCGACGACACGGGCGCCCTCCTCGTCTTCGACGAGGTGGTGACCGGGTTCAGGCTCGGACTCGGCGGGGCCCAAGGCTACTACGGCGTGGAGCCCGACATGACGATAATGGGTAAGATAATCGGCGGCGGCTTCCCGGTGGGCGCGTTCTGCGCCTCAGAGGAGGTGATGGA
>CAZCKR010000125.1:2058-5353 GCA_964499305.1 uncultured Candidatus Bathyarchaeia archaeon
GGAGGGGATGGGCCAGAGGGCCATCGAGTTCGCCAGGACCGCCGAGAGGGTGTACGAGAAGACGGGCATCAGCATAGCCGTGGCCGCGCAGACGGTGGACCTGGGGGCTGTGGCGGACAGCTGCGAGACACCCGTCTTCGCTCAGCATATAGACCCAGTCACATACGGGAAGTACACGGGGCACATGCTCCCGGAGGCCGTCGCATACGCCGGGTGCGAGGGGACGCTGCTGAACCACTCTGAGAGGCAGATCCCGTTGAACGTCATCGAGGCGAGCGTGGCAAGGGCGAAGGAGGCCGACCTGATCACCGTCGTATGCGTGGACACCCCGGAGAAGGCTGGACTCGTGGCTGCCTTCGAGCCCGACGCGATAGCCATCGAGCCGCCTGAGCTAATAGGCACGGGCATCCCCGTCTCCAAGGCTAGGCCCGAGGCGGTGAGCGACTCCGTGGAGGCGGTGAGGAGGGTCAACCCGAAGGTGAAGGTGCTCTGCGGGGCAGGCATCACCAACGGCGAGGACGCTCGGGCCGCCATGAAGCTGGGGGCCGAAGGCATACTGGTGGCCAGCGGCGTGGTGAAGGCAGAGGACCCGTACAAGGCGCTGCTGGACCTGGCGAGGGGGATGCAGGGCTAGCACCCCAAGCGCTACCTTTTCAATGCATACGCCAACTCTATATTTGGTTTGACGCCGAGAGCCCTCACGAAGCTTTTCTACGCGCGGGACACCGCGGAGGCGGCCCGTGACTTACTCGGGAAGAAGCTGGTCAGGAGGCTAGGCGGCGAGTCTCTGGAGGGCCTCATCGTCGAGACCGAGGCATACTATGGGGTGGATGACCCTGCGTCGAGGGCGTACAGGGGAAGGAAAAGGTACAACGCGGTGATGTTCGGGGAGCCGGGCTGCCTCTTCGTCTACAACGTCCACAGGTACTGGATGCTCAACTTCGTCGCCCACGAGCCGGGAAAGGTCGGAGGCGTCCTGATTAGAGCCCTCGAACCCATTGAGGGGGTCGAAGCCATGATGGTGAACAGGCCGGTGGAGGATGTCAGAGAGCTAACAAGTGGGCCAGGTAAGCTGACCCTCGCGTTGGAGGTGGATAAGAGCCTGAACGGGCGCTCGGCGACGGGGCTGAACTGCCCTGTTCACGTGCTGGATAACAGATTCGTGTTTGAGGTGGGGGAGTCGCACCGCGTAGGGGTCAAAGCGGATCTGCCTAGGAAGCTCAGGTTCTACGTCCACGGTAACAGGTTCGTCTCTAGATGACTATGCCGGTCAAGGGTCTATCCTTACTGTGTGTTTTACCTCGTGGCTGTCTACCTTGAAGACGAGGATGTAGTCGCCTGGACTCGATGGGCTTAACGGGGTTGTCTTGTGCACATACTGAGAATGTGGTTCGATGTCTATCGACGCCCCGGTTACCCAGTCGTAGTGGGTTACTACTCCTGATAACGCGTCTTCGCTGAACCCGTATTGTACCTCGAACGTGTTGTAGGCAGGTAGTTTTACGTGGTATGGGTTGTCGTTCACGATGCTGAATGTGGCGGTGAACGTCTCCCCGGCTTTGATTCGGGTCGGCGCCGAGATGTTGAGGTAGACGTTGGGTGAGATCAGCGACACCCACTTGTACGGGTGGATCATCACGGCGAGTGACTCGCCGAGCACGTTGAACCTGAACTCCCCTGGCTCGGTCGGCAACAGAGCCTCGTCCAGAACCGTGAGGTTGCCATGAGGGGGCATACGGTAAGCCGACCCACGGACGATGTCGATGTCTACGTCTGCGCCGACCCAGGGCTTGCCTGCCTGCAGGGTCCCGTAGGTGACTCTGGTTAGTGGCTCAAGCCTCACGTCACGGTCGAATGGGTTGACTAGCTGTACTTTGACGTTGACGGGTTCCCCCAGGTAGTACTCGTCTTTGTCTGACGTGACCCGCTTCTCCATGTCGGCCAGCGACGCGACGGGCGGAGCCGTGGCGTAGTAGACTACGATGACGAGGCAGAGGAAGGCGGCAACATACCGAAATGCAGCCATAAAAGGACCGCTTGGCTGAGGGTCTTTGTTCACATCCACTTTAGAATCGAAACAGTATATAATCCTAGATTTTTGAACAGATGAAAGAGGTTTAGCCCTTCCACTGGACTATGGCGCCCTGCTTCTCCAGCGCGTCCATCTCCTCGTCTGTCTTGCCCAGTAGCTCCTTCAGCACCTCTCTGGTGTGCTGCCCCAGCATGGGGGCCGCCATGGTGACCTCTCCTGGGGTCTCGCTGAACTTGACCGGGAAGTTGGGTATCTTGTAATTGCCTGCGGCCTTGTGCTCCACCTCGACCCACATGCCTCGGGCCTCCAGGTGGGGATCCCACATGGCCTCGTGGGCCTCGTAGATGGGGGCGCACGGGAAACCCATCTCGGCGAGCCACTTGAAGGCCTCCATCCGGGTCATGCCGCTGATCCGTTCTTGTACCAGTTCCTTGCTGACCTCTTCGACGCCCAGCTCCTGCTTGAGGTTCTCGATGGCTTTGCCTCGCTCGCCGGCGATCTGTATCCACCCGTCCTTCACGGGCAGGATGCCCCATATCCGGTTGGGGTCCTGGGGCCTCTGCTGCCTTCTCTTGATGGGGCTCTCCTTGAGGAGGTCGTAGGCGACGGATGCGGTGCAGTTGAAGGCCACCATGGTGTCGACCTGACAGACGTCGATCATCTGGCCTTCGCCGGTCTTGTCGCGGTGCCTGAGGGCGGCGACTATTGCGAAGGCGGCGTACATGGCGGGGCCGAGGTCGCCGAGGGCGCCGGCCATAGTAATGGGCGGCCCATCGGGGTCGTGGTACTTTCCGGTGGCGTAGCTATGGCCGCTGATGGCCTCGGCAATCACCGCATAGCTACCGTACCTGCTGTAGGGGCCCGTCTGTCCGAAGCCGCTGAGGGCCGCGTAGATGATCTTGGGGTTCCACTCCTTGAGTACGTCGTAGCCGAGGCCCAGCCGCTCCATGGCGCCGGGGGCGAAGTTCTGGACGACCACGTCGCTCTGCTTGACGAGCTCCCTGATCATCTCCTTGACCTCGGGGTTCTTGAGGTCCATGGCGATGTCCTTCTTGTTGATGTTCAGCGCGTAGAAGGTGGTGCTGGTCGCGTGGTGGAGCTCGCCTGGCCCTAGGCGGCCGATGGTGCCCCACGGGGGCTCCACCTTGATGACCTCGGCGCCCAGCTCGGCGAGCATCATGGTGCAGTAGGGGCCGAACCAGACGTGGGTGAAGTCGAGTATCCTGATGTCTTCGAGGATCTTCTTCATGTTAATCCCATGAA
>CAZCKR010000126.1:0-1450 GCA_964499305.1 uncultured Candidatus Bathyarchaeia archaeon
CCGCTGAACGTCGTGCGCCAGATGCTGATAATAGCCGAGATCGGCCCAGACGACGTCCTCTACGATCTGGGCTGCGGCGACGGCAGGATACTTTTCACGGCCGTCGAGGAGTTCGACATCTCCCGCGCCGTTGGCTTCGAGCTCAACTCCCGGATGGTCGAGTCGACGAGACTCAAGATAGAGGACAAAGGCCTCAATGGCAGGATCAAGGTCATCGAGGGTAACTTCTTCGAGGAGGACCTTTCAGAGGCTTCGGTGATAACTCTATACCTGACGACGTCGGGTAACGCGAAGCTTAGGCCCAAGTTCCATGACGAGCTCCGGGGTGGCGCCCGCATCGTGAGCCACGACTTCCCCATAGTGGACTGGGTCACCGCGAAGCATGATCATGGGTACTACAGCGTGGGCAGCCACAAGATATACTTCTACAGGATACCGCAGGCGTTCAACTCGAAGGTGCCTGAGAAAAAGGATGAGAAAGAGGATAGGTGGGACCGGCTGAAACGCCTATTCGATAGAGGCTAATAGACCCCCAGCGCGAGCGCGATTATGGCCATCCTCGCCCAGATGCCGTGGTGCACCTGCTTGAAGTAGAGGGCGCCTGGGTGGCTGTCCACCTCCATGGCGATCTCGTTGACCCTGGGCAGCGGGTGCATGAGCACCATCCCCTTCTTAGCCTTGGCCATCATCTTGTTGTCGATGATGTAGGCGTCGGCGAACCTCTTGTACTCAGCCTCGCTGGGGAACCTCTCCTTCTGGATGCGGGTCGCGTACAGCACGTCCAGGTCTCCGATGAACCTGCTCAAGTCCTCCGTTGCCTCCCACTCCACCTTGCCCTCCGTGTCCTTGATGACGTCTTCGCGCATGGCCAGCTTCTTGGGGCTGATGAGCTTTAGCTTGACGTCGTAGTCGCTGAGCCCGATCATGAGGCTGTGGACTGTCCTGCCGTAGAGGAGGTCGCCGCAGAGCCCGACAGTTAGCCCGTCAAGGGAGCCCTTGGCGTGCTTGATGCAGTGCATGTCCAGGACGGCTTGTGTGGGGTGTTCCCACGGGCCCGACCCGCCGTTTAGGATGGGGATGCTCGCGACGGCTGCGGCTTTCCTGCTGCTCCACTCATCGGGGTGCCTCATGGCGATTATGTCCACATAGTTCTCCACCGTCTTGATGGTGTCCTCCATGGTCTCGCCCTTCTTGGCGCTGCTTACGCCGGGGTCGGCGAACCCAGTGACGGCGCCGCCGAGCCTATGCATGGCGGACTCGAAGCTGAGCCTGGTCCTCGTGCTGGGCTCGAAGAAGAGGACTCCCATGACCTTGCCTTTGGCCATGTCTGTGCCTTTGGCTTCCAGGGGCATCATCTCGTCCGCGACGCCCAGGATAAAGTCGATCTCATCGCGGCTGTAGTCCCTCATGGATATGAAGCTCTTGCCTTTGAAACGTGACGCGCTTACCA
>CAZCKR010000126.1:1550-5353 GCA_964499305.1 uncultured Candidatus Bathyarchaeia archaeon
GGCGCAGCCCACGCCGCGTCCAAGGCGTCGTCCATGGGCCTCATCTCTCCGCTCAGCGGCCTCGCGTGGAAGTCGATTATTATGAAGTGGTACCTTACGTCTCCGTCGTCGTCACGGACTATCTTATCCACCACGTCGACCTGGTTCATGATCTCGACGCTGAGCCCCGTCTCCTCTAGGGCCTCCCGGACGGCGGCGTCCGCGGCCCTCTCCCCCACCTCTATGAGGCCCCCGGGTATGGACCATAAGCCAGCGTCCGGCTCAGCCGCCCTCTTGACGAGCAGGTAACGCCCATCCTCCTCTATGAGGACGCCCACTCCGACGATGGGTCTCATGGGGTAAAGCCTATGGGACATGGCCACCGTCTCATGATTGAGCCGCGGAGGATATATGTTAGTCGTCCAGAGGCGGCGTCTCTCGTCCCGTCATCTCCATGTGGATGAAGCGGCTCATGGGTGTGCTTAGGCTCGAGGCTGGGTAAAGCTCAGGCAGCACCTTGACCCATATGGGGAACCTGCACTTGAGGGCTGTGCCCTTAACGATGGCCTCCCCGGGGGGCAGGTCCCCTATGAGCTCGGCGAACTTGTTGCCCATGATCTCGGCCATCCTGGCCTTGTCGACGTCCTCGAGGCCGTGGCATATCACGTTGTTGGCGCACTGGGTGACCACGGTCTTATCCACGGTACTCAGCCTCTGGGTGACGACCCACAGCCCGACGCCGTTGCGGCCGCCGTTGGTGGCTATCTCCTTGATGACGCCCAGCAGCTTGCCCCTGCTGTCCTTCTCCCCTATCTCGAAGACGCCCCGCTGGGGCGCGTAGTACATGGCCTCTTCGAGCACGACGATGCACCCGAACTTCCTGTTCTCGAGGGCTTCACCGAATATCCTTCTGAGCACCTGGGCGACGACCAGCTGCTTCTGGCTCCAAGTGTCCCTCCCCTGGCTGAGGTCCATGAGGACTACGTGGCGGTCCTTCAGAAGGTCCACGGGGTCCAGGGGCTCCATGTCGCCGTCCGGAATCAGTTTGCTGCCCGCGACGGCGTTCACCACCTGCTGCCTGTAGCTCTCGAACTCCTCGTCCTTCTTGTTGAAGCCCAGCTTGTCCGGCTTCACCCAGCCGATGGCCTGCCTGAGGTTGACCTTGGTGACGGCAGCCGACTGTGCGTAGAGAATCTTAAGCGCATGCACCAGTATCTTGGAGTTCCACCAGGTCTTCTGCCACCCGAACTCGCCTACGTAGTCCTCCCACGGCACGTCGCCTGGCTGGAAGAACCTGCTCCAGGGCACCGTGAGCACCTTGTCTGCCCCCAGCTGCTCGGATAGGCTGCTGTACTCGCCGTCCTTGTCGACTATGAAGAAACGGACGGGGGGCTCCGCCGAGGCCGCTCTAGCCACCATGGTGACCGATGTGGTGGTCTTTCCTGTGCCTACGGCGCCGCAGATGAGGCAGCTCTGCCGGATGAGGCTGTAGAGGCCCAGCTCCACGTCGAGGTCTGTGCTGGGGTCCGATCCCAGGAGGAGCTTCCAGTCGCCGTTGGGCTTCGTGAACTGTGCGATCAGCTCCCTCTCGACGACGTAGACGGGCGTGTTGGGGGACAGAGGATACCTGAGGGGCCTCAGGCTGCCGCCGTCATCCATCCAGCCCCACTGGTACGCCCTGGCGTGTAGGGTGCTGTCCTCGAAGTCTGTGATGACTCGGCCATCCCTCAGCAGGGCCTCCTCATACTCCCTGACCCGCTTGTGGGGATAGACGCGGGTCACCTGGTAGACCACAGGGCAGCCGTTCTTGGGGTGCTCAATGTAGACGAGTTCCCCCTTGGCGAGCTCGTAGCCGCGGAGAAGAAGTATGGTTATCTCGTTGATGCCGTACTCCCCGGTGGAGCTGTAGGTGTGGCCGACCCTCAGGCTCCCATCCATTCTCCTTCACCCCAGTACGGCGCGAGCTGCGAGACCTCTCCCACTTCCCTCCCGACCCTGGTTATAATCTCGCTGTAGACGTCGCTTATGAACCTCCTCGTCACCTTGACCGCCTCGTCCGCCTTCACTATGGCGAGGGGGACGCCGTTGTACAGGCTTGTGGAGTAGCAGTAGTCGGCCACGTCGTCGATCTCGCTGAGGCAGAAAGCGGGGAGGTCTATCCGGATCGGCGGGATGCTCCACTCCCCAGTCAGGCGGGCGTAGAACGAGTAGATGGGCTCCTCCACCGCGTCCATGAACCCTGATCCTCCGGACGCCATCCTCATCGCCGTCCTCGCCGAGAATATGTCCGTCCTCTGACCGGGCTCGAGGGCATGCAGCATGAGGAAGCTGTCGGGTAGATCGGTATCATCTTGGAGCCCAAGGTAATGGACCAGGTACCTGGCGCTTGGGCGCTTCACGACACCCGCGGCAACGACCCCCAGCCGCCTACATTTCCTTAGGAGACTGTTCACCGCGTCGATGAGCCTCCGTCTGTCCTCCTCGCGGCCGGCGGTCATCCATGCATTGCTAAAGGCGAGCGGCCCGTCGATGAGCAGCAGGTCGGTCCCGCCGTGTTCCTCCAGAAACCCGGTGGCTGTCTCGTACAGCTTTGCCTCGCGGCGCAGGTTCACCGTGCTCGGGAACCTGTCCCTGGCTAGACTGTAAGGCTGGGAGAAGGACTCGGGCTGCAGGAAGAACCTATGCCCATCGTGGAGCGAGTACGCCATGGCTCCCAAGACTGCGTACTGCCTTGAGGCGAGGGGGATTATCTGGCTCCCCGCGTCCACCCCCGTCACCCTCCTGTAGGCCTCATTCTTCCTGAGGGAGTAGAACGTGTTCTCTGCGCGTATCCTTGCCGCCAGCTCCTTGACGTGGGGGCCCTCTTCTAAGATGTCGCTTGTTATCTCCGTGAGCAGCAGGTTCCTCAGGGAGAGGCTCAGGTTTGGTGTAGGCGCCCGCGTCTCCATGGCGGCGTTCATCTGGTTTTTTTCCCTGTACGCGAGCACCTTCACCACACGTTCCTTGAAAACCGTCTGCGTACAACACTTTTTTTCCTCGATATATTAAGCTTGTGATCACCGTGAGCGTAATTTCCGAATAATGGTGTTTTATTTATATATGGAGAAATTTATTCGCTCGCGTATTGATTGAAATGAATGCGAATCCGACTATACCCCAAAAGTAAAGTTAATAAGACCATTGAAACAAACATGTCAAACAGTAAAATGTCTTCGAAACAAAGCCTGAAAGACACGGTTTTCAAGGAGTTCCTGAGGAACCCGGCGCTCGGGCCGAGCGAAATGGCTGAGAAGCTGGACGCCAACTATAACTCAGTTAAGGCTGCTTTCGCCAAGCTCGCTGAGGAGGGATTCCTCGATCGCCCGAGCCGTGGAACCTACGCGCCGAGCATATCTGGAATTCTCCTCGATCTCATCGAAAGAGTGGAGGCCCTCGAGGAGGCGGCCAACAGGTGACCGATCTACTTGACCAGGTTCTGAAAGACGTCTCCCCCTCAACGGTGCAGTTCAAGGTTCTAACCTACCTGGCTTTCAGGGGGACATCCAGCCCTGTGGACATCTCAGAGGAGACGGGGATATCCTCTGGAAGCGTCAGGCCTGCCTTGAGGACGCTTCTGGATAAGGGGTACGTCGAGCAGCTCGGTGACGGGAGCTACAGATCACTGGTTCCTTTCACGGACATCGTCTCACATTTATACTCAGTCAGCAAGTAGAATCGGGGGGTCCGGCGAGTGGGTTCCGAGGAGCTTGAGGGACTTAGGAGGGCGGACAGCCAAAGAGAGGTCTTTCTCTGCCTCGTCGAGAATAGTGAACCCATGTCCTCGC
>CAZCKR010000127.1:0-5176 GCA_964499305.1 uncultured Candidatus Bathyarchaeia archaeon
ATGGACTCGAACCCGGTTAACATCGAGTAGACGCCGCCGTGGAGCAGCCCATTCTCCCCGTCCTTCACCACGGCTATCGGCCTGCCCCAGCTCTTTAGCTCAGGGTCGACCCAGTCGACGTCGTGGCCCATGGATATCAGCCTGTCCCTGACGGCGGCCGGGTAACGGGAGTCGAGGTACACTGTCCCCGTCTCCCGGGTCAGCCTCGGGGCGTCCACGGCGTCCTGGGCCCCCATGCCGTAGTCTACGACGTGGTGGATGACCTGCGCGACGGAGACCTGTATGTTCCTTCCGCCGGGTGCGCCGAGCACCATGAAGGGCTCCCCCTCGTCGAGCAGCACGGCGGGGCAGACGTTCTGTATCCTCCTCTTCCGGCCGTCGACGCTGTTGGCGTGCCCCGGCTCCGGGTCGAGGCCATACATGGCGTTGTTCATCACTATCCCGGTGCCGGGTACCACCACTCCGCAGCCGAAGGAGTTGACGAGGGTCTGGTTGACGCAGACCATGTTCCCGGCCTTGTCGGCCACGGCGAGGGCCGTCGTACACTCCGGCTCATGAGGCCAAGGGTCCCCGAACTCCACGGCCCCAGCCTTCCCGGGGTCGATCCTGGCCCGGAGCTCGGCTGCGTACTCCTTGGAGACGAGCCCTTTGAGGGGTACTTCGACGAAGCCGGGGTCGCCCATGTACTTGAACCGGTCAGCGAAGGCCAGGCCGACGCTCTCGGCGACGACGTGGAGGCGCTCCGGGTTCATGAAGCCCATGGACGAGAAGTCGTAGCCCTCCATGATGTTGAGTATCTGCATCATCGTTGTCCCCGAGTGGGTCGGGTCATACACCACGTCGAGGCCCCTGTAGCTCCCCGGGTCGGGCGAGTGTATTATGGGCTCGTACATGGCCAGGTCCTCAAGGGTTATGAGGCCGCCGCCCCTCTCCATCTCGCCCGCGATGGCCTCAGCTATCCATCCCGCGTAATAGACGTCGCGCCCCTCCACTGATATCGCCTCCAGGCACTTGGCGAGCTCCTCGTTCACGAGGACGTGGGGCTCAGCCATCCCGCGGACGTAGGGCAAGTACGGGAACCGCCCCCCTCTGAGGTAGACCCGCCTCCACTCGTCGAACCCCCAGAACGCCTCCATGCGCCTGAAGATGTGGTCGGCGGTCCACCATCCCACGGTGAAGCCCTCCCTGGCCACCTTGATGGCTGGAGCCATGACCGCCTCGAGGCTCATGGTGCCGTACCGCTCGAGGGCCTCCGTGAGGCCTGCGACGGTGCCCGGCGTGGTGCAGGCCTTGTGGCCGACGACGTTGGCGTCGTCTTTCACTTTACGCCAGCCCATCCACCCCGGCTCGGCGGCCTCCTCCAGCGCGTATATGTCCGGGGTGCAGTTAATGGACGGCCTGCCCACGTAGTCTACGACGTTCTCACCGGACTCCAGGTGTATGGCCATCACTCCCTCCCCGCCTATGCCGTTCATGCCCGGCTCAACAACACAGTCCATGAAGGCCGCCGCGACGGCCGCGTCCACGGCGTTCCCGCCCTTCCGCATGACCTCGACGCCGGCCTCCCCTATGAGCGGGTGCTTGGACGCCACCATCCCGTTCTCCGCGACGCAGTCGTTCCTCCCGGCGCCCACCCAGCGCCTCTCCTGATGGATGAACCCGTCAGAAACCATGGATGGGTAATGGGGCGAGACTATAAATAACCAGTGAAGCCCGCCGGGTAACCCTTGTATACTGGGAAGGGGTTGATCAGGGTATGTCAGAGGAGAAACTCGCCGAATTTCTTCAGAAGGGAAAAGACTGGGACAAGGTGAAGACCACGGTCCCAGGGGTCTTCGTCATGAGGATGCCCGGCACCAAGAACAGGGAGCCGAGCCTATGCGTCGAGGTGAACCCGGTGGACGCCAGCGGCAGCCCCACGAAGCGTCGGGGGCTGATCATCCGGTCAGCGGAGGAGTACTTGGAGTTCAAAGACCTCCTGATGAACGAGAAGCTGGAGAGCCTCCTGGAGATGCTGGAGGACGTGAACCCGGAGACAGCGAGGCCCGGGAAGACCAGCAAAGACGTCATAGAGATCTGACCCAAAATCTATTCATCGACGAGCCACACCTTCTGTGAAGGTGCAGCGTTTGGAGAGCCTTAAACAGCTTTTATTCAGCCTGGTGGAGGTAGGAAGCCCCAGCGGCTTCGAGGAGCCCATGATGAGGAGGCTCGTAGAGGAACTCAAGCCGCTCTGCGACGAGGTCTACGACACGCCGCGCGGGAACGTCGTGGGGGTCCAGAGGGGCATGGACCCCGACGCCCCCGGCATAGCCCTCGCCGCCCACACGGACCAGGTGGGATTCGTCGTCTTCAACGTAGACGAAAGAGGGTTCATCAGGTTCAGGCGCATAGGCGGCGCCGTCACCCGGACCATACAGGGCCACCAGGTGAGGCTGCTCACCAGAGAAGGCCCTATACTAGGCGTCGTCGGCGTCAAGCCGGGGCACATCACGAAGCCTGAGGAGGCCTCCAAGGTTCCCCCGATAGAGGAGATGTACATCGACATAGGAGCCGACAGCAAGGAGGAGGCGCAGATGCGCGGTGTCGAGATAGGCACACCCATCGTCTGGAACGCCGGGCCCGTGGAGCTGAACAACAACTACATAGCGACGCCAGCGGCCGACGACAGAGCAGGGCTCGCCGCAATCATAACCATAGCGAGGAACCTCAACAACAAGCCTATACCGGCGACGGTCTACTACGTGGGCACCGTCGAGGAGGAGATAGGGCTCAGAGGCGCCGAAGTGGCGGTACACGACCTGGACGTGGACATGGCGGTGGCCATAGACACGTGCTCCGCCGGCTACCAGCCGGACGTCAACATGAGGGACCTCTACTACGAGGTAGGGAAGGGCCCCGCCATCCACATAGGCGAACTGGGCTCAAGGACGCGGCTCGGGAGCCAGGTGCTGAGGAGGTGGCTCGTAGGCGTCGCGGAGATGAACGGCATCCCGTACCAGACCGGCCTCATGCACGGAGGCACGGACGCCTCCGCGATGCAGCAGACCAAGGCGGGGGTCGCCGCCTGTAGCATCGGGGTGCCGAGGAGGTACAGTCACAGCCCCGTCGAGGTCCTAAGCTTGGACGATCTCCACAACCTGACGGAGATAATGACCAGAGCCATCGAGGGCCTGACCAGAGACTTCAGCGCCCACAGGATATAACATCCCCTCCCCGCTCTAAGCTACGAGCTTTAGGACCGAGTCTCCCGACCGTAGATCCGCGGAAGAACGCCCCAGCGTGGCTCAGGTTATTACGTCGCCGTTCAGCGAGGTACCCCGTGCAGAGGCTTGAGCAGCGAGAACGGAGACTCATCTACGTAGCGGTCGCCTTGGCAGTCGTAGCCTCCGTACTCTTCGCTCCGTCGCTGCTACCTCGTAGAGATGGTTACGGCGACGTCACCGTCCAAGAGGCGAGGAGCCTCATAGCAGACAAACCGGATCTGGTGATACTCGACGTGAGGACGGCGTCTGAGTACGAGGACGGCCACATCGAGGGTGCCGTAAACATCCCTGTCCAGGAGCTGAGCGTCCGCCTCGACGAGCTGTCGAGAGAAGACGAGCTGCTGGTTTACTGCCGGACGGGAAACAGGAGCGCGCAGGCCGTGGACATTCTGCAGGACGTCGGGTTCACGAAGATATACCACATGGACGCAGGCATAACCGGGTGGATAGAGGCGGGCTACCCGGTGGCGTAGCCTCCAACACTATTTTCTAGTACGACTGTATGGTGTATAGAGAGAAACCATGAAGCTAGTGACTTTTAGGGTTCACACGGAGCAGCGCGTCGGCGCCCTCACAGGCGACGGGGTAGTCGACCTCAACTCGGCATACGCGCTGAAGCTCCTGGAGAAGATGAGCCGGGAGGCGGCGAGGAGGCACGCCGACGCAGCCATACCCACGTGCATGGTGGGGTTCCTGGAGGGAGGCGAGGACTCCATGGAGGCGGCGAAGGCGGCTCTCAGGTACGCCGAGGAGCACCCCGACGCCATCGGCCTCGACGAGGAGAATATAATGCTAACAATGGGCGAGGCGAAGCTGCTGGCCCCCGTCCCCAGGCCCGGGAAGCTGTACTGCGCCGCCGCCAACTTCTACGACCACGCCACGGAGCGGATAAAGGACCCGGAGGAGCGGAGGAAGGCCATCGAGAGGCTCAAGAGCCTGAAGATAGACGTCCCCGACATGTTCCAGAAGCCTCCCACCCTGGTGGTGGGCCCCCGTGACCCCCTCATCAAGGTGAAGGCCACGGAGAGGATGGACTACGAGTGCGAGCTGGCCGTGGTCGTCGGCAGGAAAGGCAAGTACATCCCGGCGGATAAGGCGTACGACCACGTCGCCGGCTACACCATAATGATCGACGTCAGCGCCAGGGACCAGGGCTTCCCCCAGGACGTGGACTTCCCCATGTTCAAGCGGGACATCAACTGGACCAAAGGCAAGGGGATGGACAACGCCGCCCCCATGGGGCCGTGCATCGTCACCAGCGACGAGATCAAGGACCCGTACAAGCCGCCGCTGAGGCTCAAGACCAGGGTCAGCGGCCAGGAGCGGCAGAACAACACACTGGACAACATGATCGTCCGGATACCGAGGATCATAGAGTACCTTAGCAACGGCACGACGCTGATGCCGGGGGACATCATCGCCACAGGCACAGTGGCCGGCGTGGCCCACAGCTGGGGCCCCGAAGGCTTCCTCAAAGTCGGCGACGTCGTCGAGTGCGAGATCCAGCCCATAGGCGTCCTGAAGCACATGGTCGTGGCGGAGAGCTAAGGCCCCCACTTTTTACCGTAAACATATTTCTTTTCCAGTCGCATCTCTGTACACATGACCGAGTACGTCAACATCAGTATAGGCGAGCACAGGTTCAAGGCGGTCCTGCACATGGACGAGGCGCCGGAGACCTGTAGGAGGATACTTGAGGCGCTCCCCGTAACTGGAAAGGTTATACAGGCGAGGTGAAGCGGGGAGGCCATGTGGCTCCAGATGGACCCCTACGGCATCGATGCGCCGCTGGAGAACCAGACCAGCCACCCGGGCAAGGGCGAGCTGCTGTACTACCCCGGCGGCGTAAGCGAGAAAGAGATACTCATCCCCTACGGCTCCGCGTGCTTCGCCAGCAAGGTCGGGCAGCT
>CAZCKR010000128.1:0-5151 GCA_964499305.1 uncultured Candidatus Bathyarchaeia archaeon
TCCGTGGGATGTCGAACCTCTCCCGTATCTCGTTGGAGAACAGCTCGCCCCCGGATTCCGCGATGAACTTGAGCACCTCCCTGTCGTCCATCCTAAGAGTCGGGTGATCCTGGAAGATGGCGTCGAGGTCCACCTCCCCTAGCTTCAGCTCGGGCGGCTTACCTGGTTTCTTGGACAGTTGGACATAGAGTGTCGCTCCGATGATGAGCACGGCCGCCGCCAGAATGTAGATTGTCAGGCTCTGGGGTTTCTCGGCGTTCAAAGCCGTTATCTGGCTCTGGTAGGCGTAATCGTATGCTGACTCGTAGTCCCCGGTATCGTAGGCGGTGTCAGCCTGGGCCAGCAGCTGCTCAGCTACGTCTAAGCCCTTCGTCCTCCCCTCCGACTCGGCCTCCGAGACGGCGAGGCTCGCCGCCTCCATCATGTCGTGAGCCTGCGAGGCGTCGGCTGTGGCCTCGTCTGCGGCGTCCTTCGCCTTTGCAGCCAACTGGATCGCTGTCGTGTAGTCAGCAAGATCGAAGGCTTCGTTGGCCTGCTGGAAGAGGTCGAGCGCCTCCGAGGCTATTATCCCCGCGTCCATTATCTCCTGTATGTGCTGCTCGGCTTCCGCGAGGGCCTCCTCCGCCTTGCCTCTGGCGTCGAAGACGCTGGTGATGTAGGAGACGGATATGTCGCCTGGGAGCATCCTGACGTATGGCCTGTCTTCACTGGTGCCTATCTCGACTGGTACCTCGCTCAGGTTGATGATGGTGGAGCCTTGGGGGAGAGTTATGCCGGTGGTAATGGTGGACATCACGTTGAGGGTCCAGATCGCCCCCGTCTTGCTGGTGAGGGAGGAGGTCAGGTAGGTGACCGCGACGCCCGTGGACCCCAGCGTGTCGACTAGTGCACCCTCATCCGTGACCGAGGCGTCGAGGGGTAGGCCGTCCTGATCGACAACGAGCAGGCTCTCGTACGGGAACCCCGGTAACTCAACCTCTACTCTAACCAGAGACGGGTCTGTCTCGGCCTCGAATTCTACCTGCACAACGCCGTCGTTGTAGACAAGCAGGGACAGAGACTTGGGGGTGTAGTCCTGGGCTTGGACCGCCGGTATGAGCAGCAGTGCCAACGTCGAGATGAGCAGGGCTGCCTTATGCTTCATGTACGCTTCCACCGGTCACCGAAACCAGATTACTTGACCGCAAGCGGTATTAAGATGTTATCGAACAGGGAATCGTTTTAAGATCGATGATGAATGTCTAAGGATATAATTCAGCGAATGCTGTCCATGTAACGGCGTATTGATCCCGGAGAAGAAGATTCTATACTTCGAAGAGATCGCCGAGGGAAACACCGAGAATACCCTCGCCGCGGCGAAGAGGAGGTGAACTCCATGAGAGAGCCCGAAGATGTCATGGATCGTATTAAGCGAGTTTTACTGGCTAGCCGAGCCTACGCCGTGCAAGCCAGTAGACGGAGAAAGCCACGCCCAGGTCTAGGCCCCACCACTTGTACAGGTCTGGGTAACTGGCTATTCCTCGGTCTTCCCCTATGATGGAGTCATCTATTTCACCTGAGAGCTCCTCAACTTCCTGCTCCAAGGCAAACGCTTGGGCGTCTTCGGTGGCGTTCATGCTTTCCCCGGCTTCACCAAGGGTCCTTTCGTCAATAGTCTCCTTGGAGCCGGTGAGCATCACTGGACGGGGAGCCACGTATCTCTCGACCTGCCCAGGCACGGCTGAGATCAGCAGGTAGCCGACCATCACCGCAAGCACCGTGTAGACCGTGACCCGGCTATTCATCGTTGTATCCTCCGCGCCGGTGTGACTTAATGCTAGAGATTAGAACAGCCTGGGAGCCGGTTCCGTGGGGGTGTTCTGTATTTAGAACACTCATCTCGGGCGGTCCCTCCATATCCTGTATGTCTCGTACCACAGTATCGCGGTGGGCACCACGCCCATCACCAAGGTCGTTATGGCGTCCCTCGACGGGTAGAAAGGCTGCTGGACGAGGTACGTGGCCAGCATCGTGATCATGAGCACCGCGTAGAAGAGGTACCGGGGCAGCATCACCCCTCCGAAGGTCACGAACTGGCGCAGCACCCCCACCTTCACCTCCTTGACTAGCTTGTAGTCGCCGTAGATGTTCTCCACCAAACCGAGGTCCATGAGTTTATTCAGGTGGTAGCTGCTGACGCTGGGGCTGCTGAACCCCAGCTCCCTCTGCACCTCCCGGACGCCCACCGCCTCGTCGGGGTTCTTGAGTATGTGCATGTATACCAATAGGGTCTTCCCTTTGAGCTCTGACTCTATCACCGCGTCCTCGCTTGCCAAGGCAGTCTCATCCCCAAAGTTGGTATCTATATCATTGTTCAGTCTTTAAACGTATTCAGAAGCGCCAGCGTGGCATGGATAGCCTCCTCCGTCCTGACGGTCTCGGTCCCCTGGCCGGGCACCGTGTTGACTATGAACCTGAAGCACTCCTCCGCCCTCTTCCGCGCCCTACTGATAATCTCGTGCACTCCATCACTGTGTGACCCGAAGGCAACAAGTGTGCGCCTGCTCTCCGCCCAGAGAGAGCTTAACTCCAGTGCCGCTGAGTTGAAATCGTCGCCCCTCCTCGATGTCGCGATGGTCAGGTCCCACTCCGGGCTCAGCGCGAGTTCGCACAGCCTATAGTTGCTGCCCCGGAGGTCGTACCCCCAGTACTCGCTAAGCCTGCTCTTCTTGGCCGGTCTTCCCTTTAGGTTGGGCTCCTTCTCCATGACCCGCACGGTAACCCGGCTTCCTCTGCTCGGGGCCCGCCCCTTTACCTCCATGAACTTGTCCAGGCCTACATCAACCATGTAGCCGCCGTCGATTATGTTGGTGACCACCCCTTCACGGGCCTCCCCTATCTCAACATTCTCCACACGGTCCTCGAGAGGGTGGTGAGGAGTCCGCAGCGGGGGCAGCGTCCCGACGTACCTGAGCTCGGGCCGCTTCTTGAAGAGGTACTTCCTGAGGTACTGGGGCGTCTCCATGTACCCCAGAATGTACTTCATGAGGGTGCTCTCGTCGGGCTGGTCGGGGTAAACCACGATCTCCTCGACCCGGTAGATGGCGGCGGCGCGCCCCACCTGGCCCAGCGCCTCGGTCTTCTCCCTGAGGTGCCTATGCTCGGAGACCATCGAGGCCGGAATGGCTATCGACAGCCTGTTTCTTCTCCTATCCACCAAGGCTTCACCACTCCCTGTGCTTAGACCAGCTCCTCCATCCGGTCTTCACGAAACGTTCCCTATGCTCCAAGTCTTCATGCACCCATTCTAAGAAGCCGTCGAAGCTCCTCATATCGGCGATCTCCCCGTGGCCCCCGACTCCGAGCCGGACGAGGCTCTCGACGAATGTCTTTTCCGCCAGCTCCTGAGTCGCCCCTATGATCTTCACATCTTTAACCTTGTAGCCCAGCTCCATGAGGGTCTCTTTGGCCGAGGAGAAGACGTATCCCGTGCATATGTGGAGGGGCTCACCCTGCTCTACGCCCAGCTCTTCTATGCCTTCGAGTATTATCTGGGTCGCGGAGCGAAGATACTCCTTGTACTTGAACTCGGGCGCCTTGAACAGCTCGAGGGGTATCTCACCGACGTGGGTCCCACCTGTCTCGACGCGCCTCATAACTATGACGACTCCTCCGAGGAGGTCGCCCCAACCAGAGTCATCCACCTCGACTACCATTATGGACGATAGAAGGCAATCTATGGATAAATAGGTTGATGGCGCCCGCCCCGTGAACACGTTTCTCTGGGAGGGTGGTTTATTGAGTAACTAGCCCCCTTATGCCTAGAGTCTCTTCATAGCGTCTATCGAGTCGGTGGTGCTCGGGTCTCTCCCGTATAACATCCCGAGGTATGCTGACGCGAAGTCCCCTATATACAGCGCCGAGATCATCCGTGCCAGCCTTCCCTCACCCCTCGCCTCGACCCTCACCACTGCCCCGAACCTCTCAGCCACCAGCTCGGAGAACCTATCGATCTTCACCGACACAGCCTCCTCCTCCAAGGGGTCCCTGATAATGACTGCGCACGCCTTCTCCAGCAGCTCAGGAAGGGCCTCGCGCGCCATGACGCTGTTGTGGAACGCCTCGGGGAAGAACCCGGCGGAAGCCGGGCTCTTGCTGTTTTCGTTGAACTGGGTGCTGTACCTGTAGGCCACGCCCTCGTGGAGGCTGGAACCGTAGACGTAGGGCGTGTAGCCCCTGACGCTCTCGGCCAGGGCCTTACCGGGGTTCGATTTTGTGGGGGTCTCCGGACCCATCTTCTCGCTGAGGCTTTTGGCGACCTCGATGGCCTCCTCGACCTCGCCCCACGTATCGTCACCGATTAGATCTAGATTCTTAGTGACCGCCGCGAGTCCGAAGAACTGGAAAGCTATGGCCGCCCTCGACTTGTAGCCCTTGGGGAACCTTAGGCATGGGATCTTTCTCCGGGAGGCGCTCTGGCTGAGTTTCCCGCCTGAACAGAAACAGATCAAAGGGCACCCTTTCTCTATGGCTTGGTGGTACTGGCTCAGGGTCTCCTCCGTGTCTCCGGAGTAGCTCACGGCGTAGACCAGGGTGTCCTCGTCGACCCACTCGGGCAGGCGGCTCTCACGCGAGACAAATATGGGAATATTAGAGACGTCCCTAAGCCAGTCTCTGAGCAGGATGCCCCCGACGGCTGATCCGCCCATCCCGGCGACCACTAGGTTTTCAATATTCTTTTTCGGTATTCCGCCGAGCTCCAGCTTCTCCGCGTCCTGCATCGCCTCCTTGGCGCTTGACGGGAAACGTGTCAAGACCGACAGCATGTCGCCCATGTCGTGACTTTTCAGGTACTCTGGGTCGTCTAGGAGATGCGCCATAACCCTAAGTTGAAGAGTTAACAATAAAAGATCAACGAGGCTTCAATGGCTCTGGGCTGCCCTGATAGGGCAAGAAGAAATGAGGGTTAGAGCCTCTGCCTTCTCTGGGGGTACTGTCTCCGGTACTCTCTCTCCGAGAGGTTGTTCTCCGTGTCGACCTCTTCAATGGTCACGTTCTTCTTCTCTATGTTGCCGTATTTACCGACGTTCAGCCTCAGGCTGCCTCTGAACGTCCCGGCGTAGCCGTTCTCCACCTCGACGACGTCGCCGACGCCGAACCTGTCGATGTTCT
>CAZCKR010000129.1:0-5075 GCA_964499305.1 uncultured Candidatus Bathyarchaeia archaeon
ACGGTGCCGACGGGTTTTCTGGGGGCCTCTCTTCTGAGGCACTCGGCCGCGTTCTTCTTCACGTCCACGAAGGTGCCCCACCTCTCCCCCTGGTGGTACCATCTTGTCATGAACCTGGCGTAGCAGTAGACGCAGCCGTGGCCGCACCCTATGTACGGGTTTATGGCGTAGTCCACGCCCTCTATGCCGCTCCTGTTCATTATGCCGCGGCAGGTTGTCTCCCCGATCTTCACAGGGGTATCCGGGGATTGGCGTCCTATATATAAATCGCCATCACAGAACTATGTTAGTACCGTTGAAACCGGGAGAGGATGCGAAATGAAGATAGTAATCATATATGACAGCAAGACGGGTAACACCGAGAAGATGGCCAAGGCCATTGCCGAGGGAGCCTCAGAGGTCGCGGAGGTCGAGCTCAAGAAGATAGGGGAGGCGTTCCCGCTCACCGTGATGGCTGAAGCCGACGGAGTGGTCTTCGGCGGCCCAGTCTATTACGCGGACGTCTCAAACGAGATGAAGGACTTCTTGGCCCACGTCGATAGCTACATCAAGGCTAAAAAGAAGAAGATAGACGACCGGCCCGCCGCCGTCTTCGGTAGCTACGGCTACGACGGCGCATGGATCATGGAGGAGCGGCTGAAGGCCCGGATCGAGCGCATAGGGTACCAGACGTATGAAGATGTATGCGTGCTCGTAGACACCGACATCAAGTACCGCGAGAAGTCCCTCGACGCTTGCAGGAAGTTCGGTAAAGAGTTCGCCGAGTCCATCTAGTCTACACCTTTTCTTGACCCACATGCTTAAACAGCGTGTAAACCCATTTTCTGCGATGAGCGGGCTCTACCCGGATGAGGCGTTGAAGGCGCACCGAGACGGGTTAATCCATATACATCGACTGGATGAGCCGGATAAGGGCTACTCCGCCGGGTGGAGCATCACCTCGCTCGCCGATAACAAACGCCGGAAGGATGATCTCAAAGGACTTCTCTCCGGCATCCTGGAGCCTCTAGGGAGGCTACAGAGAGAGTGGGCTGGGCCGCAGGCGGTTAACAGCCTCGACGTCTGCTGCGCGGCGGCGATCAAAGGAGCCGAAGAAACAGACAACGAGCTAAGAGAGACCGTGGCAGGCTTCGTCTCAAGCGTTCAGCCCCTTGGGACCCCGCTTTCTGTGAGCCTGGACCTGAGTCCTGACGCGACCATACCCGCGTCTATGTACGACTTCGATGCTTTCAGTGATCCACGGACCCTGGGAGCCCACATGGACCGTTTCAACACAGCCTTCGCGGATGCGCTTGAACACAGCTACGGGAGAGGCGCGTTCAAGCTTGTTCCCATCCTGAACATAACCGAGCAAACCGACTGGGGGTCCGAGACCCTCTCCCGGTACGTGGCCTTGTTGTATCTGTACGGGTACCCCACCATACAGAACTACTACACGGGGACGCTGCACCCAAGGTACCTACACGAGCCCGAGGCCGTCGCGTCTGACAAGGAGGCGACGTACCTCAGACACGGCGGCGTACACGGGAACAGCGACAACCAGGGCTGCCTATCCGTCGTCACCCTGAACCTGCCCCGCCTCAGTCGCATGTCGAGGACTGAGGACGAGTTCTTCAGGAGGCTCGACGAGGCTGTCGAGCTGGCGAGGGCCGTCCACGAGAGTAAGCGGAGGCACCTGGAGGAGATGCTCGCCGACGGGAGACTCCCCGAGACAGCGAAGCACCTAGACTCCCTTGACTGGCACTTCTCCTCCGTCAACGTGGTGGGCATGAACGAGGCTCTGCTAGGGCTGATAGACGCTGGGACGGGGCACGTCGTGGGGAAGGCCGTCACCTACAGGCTCCTGGAGCGCCTCATCTGGAGGATCGAGGAGATACAGGTGGAGACCGGGCACGTCTACACCCTCGAGGCTGCGCCGTGCGAGGAGGCGGGGGCCCACATGGCGATGAACGACGCGGCCTCCCAACCCGGAGACGTGCAGCCGTATTACACGGGCTCAACGGAGCTGCCGCCCTGGCACGGAGACGACCTCTGGGACGCGATGGAGCACCAGAAGAAGTACCACGGCATATACACAGGGGGGAACGTTTTCCAGATCCATCTAGCCAGAGGCCTCGGCTGCCGGGAAGAGTGTAAGCTGTTGCTCAGGCGGGCCCTCGAGGGTTTCGGGTTTAACCACCTGAAGGTCTCCCCCGTGTTCAGCCTCTGCAGTGAGCACGGCTACCTATGGGGGGAGCAGCATACGTGCCCAGTATGCGGGGGCGAAGCCGAGGTCTACGCGTGGGTTGACTGCAGCCCACGGGCCCTCGATGAACTAGGTGAAGGACTTAAGGAGGCGCATAGGCGACGAGTCTACAGCGACGTAAAAGACAGGTGAGCATAGAGCTCCCGGTAGTGGGTTACAGGAAGCTTAGCGTGGCCGACTATGCGGGCAGGCTATGCGCCGCCTTGACGGTGCCGGGATGCAACTTCAGGTGCCCACACTGCCCCCACGAGGAGCTGGTCCACCACCACGTGCCCATGGAGAAGATCCCGGTAGAGGAGCTCCTCGAGTCCCTATACCCCCGCGCGGGGTTCCTAGACGCAGTGACGCTCACCGGCGGCGAGCCCCTGCTCCACAAGGGCCTGCAGGATTTCCTCAGGGAGGTCAAGCAGCTGGGGCTCGACGTGAAGCTGGACACCAACGCATCCAAGCCGAACGCGTTGAGACGGATAATGGAGAAGAGACTCGTTGACTACCTCAGCGTACACGTGGTGGCCCCTTTGGATAGGTACAGGGAGGTGTCAAGGAGCCGTGTCCGGGTGGACGCGGTCAGAGACAGCGTCAAGATGGTGAGACGAAGCGGCGTGCCTCACGAGTTCACCGTCACACCTGTGCCGGGCATCCTTGGATCGGAAGACGTTCTAGAGGTCTCCAGGATGCTGGCGGGTTCGAGGAGGCTCGTGATAAAGAGGTTTAATCCCGATGAATGCATGGACCCCTTCCTCAGGGACGCAGAGCCCTACAGCGACGTTGAACTCAAGGCTCTGAGGGAAGTCGCTGCCCCGTACTTCAGCGAGGTAGAGATAGAGAAGCAGTGACTAGACGGAGTGCCTGTCTATGATCTCTAGCACCTTATCCGCCGCCCACTCGACGTACTCGGCGCAGTGGGTCTCTCCCCGCGCCTTCATCTCCTCGTATCTCTTCTTCCCCTCGGGGGTCCTCGTGTTGACGCCCAGCAGATCGTAGCAGTCTACGTGCCCCCAGTGGCTCTCAAACTCCTGCATTACTTCCTGGGTGATCGCCCTCATCCTATCCCTCTTGGACTGATAATCCTCGGGGCTCTCCGTCCCATCCGTGCCCAGGAGCAGCCCCACGGCCATGACTGAGCCGCTGACGGCGCCGCACATGCTTCCCCACCCTGCTCCGCCTCCGCCGAAGTTGGATGCCAGCCTCATGACGTCTGAGTCGAACCCGGGAAGCGGCTTCCTGTCGTCGACCCTGATGAGTGTGCTCTCGCAGCAGTTGAACCTGTTTTCGCCTCGCGTAATCATGTCCATAAAGTGACTTGGTGCATAGAAAAGATTAACGCTGTCAAACATAGACAGCTATGAGAGCCGTCTCTATAACAGCCGCGACTATTAGGAGAGGGACTATCCTTTTCACGAACAGGGACAGAGAATCCTGGACGTATCTCTGGAGCCCCCCGATTCTCCTCAGCTTGTTAATGAGCTGGTAGCCCAGCCCGACCCCCATGGCCGCGCAGAGGGTGATGGCGGGTATCTCTATGATGCCGTGGGGCAGCAGAGTCGAAACCACGAACCCCAGCCCCAGCTCCGAGGCCACAGAGTAGGACACCCATCCGACGAAGAAGCCGTTGACTATTATGAACAGGAGCGGCGGCAGCCCCACTATTATCCCCGACGCGAGGAATAGGAAGCTCGCCAGCACGTTGTTGGAGAGTATGGCCGTGAACATCTCGATGGACGTGGACTCGGTGGGGTCCGGTATGTTGCTGAGGATCCCCTCAAATACAGAGGCCTGGATGTCCTCGCCCATGCTGTAACCCATGAACGTCGAGAAGATGAAGAGGAACAGGCTGAGGGCGAACACCGGCGCCAGGCTCTTCACGTACTCGGTCTGGGCGCCGAACAGAACACCCATGACCGTAGGGCCTTTTCTCTCACTCAGGTCTCTCTTCCTCCGAGTACCATACCCTAACAGCCGCCGCCTTGATATCCCTTTCTAAAACCGTCTTTCTGCCCTCCGACTGCGCCGTCTCGACGGCCAGCTGGGCGACCCTCAGACCGTAGATGCCCACGGCCCTCCTCAGCTCCTCGGCGGCGTCAGGGCTGATCCTTAGGTCCCCCGCCTTCTTCAGGAGCCGCCTCATGGGCGCAACAGTGAACTCCTCGGCCACCTCGGTGCCCCAAACTCCACAGTCCGTTTCGCTTAATAAGCTTCTGTGCTTTTACTGAAAAAAAGAGTTAAGAATAAAGGTTTTCGCATTAAAAAATGCCTTATGAATGTGAACGTGGACTTTGACGCGTTGAGCTTCAATAAGGACAATAAGAACAATAACCAAATCGAGGTTATTGGGGATAACGGGGGGAGAGAGCAAGTATTTCGAGGTTTGTTCTGGATAGTACGTGCACGTGTTTTGCTATGTTGAATAACTGAACTTCAATATTCACCTATCTAACGTTTGAGTTAGTCATATAGTTATCAAGTCGTTTTGCTACATGAGATTTTTAAGTTTAAGGATGGTTCTGAAGTTTTCTTTGAAGTTCTCCAGGGTCAACTAAATAGGTTTCTGTATATCCGCAGCTTGGACATGCATAGGTACATAAAAATATTCTAGAGGTTATCCTTCCGTCAATATAGCGAGACCAATGGAAATTTGCACCCAATGTCAGTAAACTAAGTGGCGAATTTGGCTCGATCATATATCCTTCTATCATTTTTGTCTCACATTTTGGGCAAAATACCTCTTTTTCTGGTATGTTCTTTTTTTCTTTTAATGTTGTTTTATATTTTTTATTCATAGGCAATGTAGCATGACTCGAACATTTTGGGCATTTATATTCATTATTTT
>CAZCKR010000130.1:0-5000 GCA_964499305.1 uncultured Candidatus Bathyarchaeia archaeon
TCTTGTAGATGAGGTCGACGATGAGCTTGAGCTCGTTGCAGACCTCGAAGTACGCCAGCTCAGGCGGGTACCCTTCCTCGGTGAGCACCTTGAATCCGCGCCTGATGAGCTGGTCGACGCCGCCGCAGAGCACCGCCTGCTCGCCGAAGAGATCAGACTCTGTCTCGTTCTTGTAGGTGGTCTCTATGATCCCCGCCCTACCCGAGCCCAGCGCCTTCGCTATGGCCAGCGCCTTCTCCAGCGCCTTCCCTGAAGCATTCTGGTGTACCGCCACGAGGGACGGCACGCCGAAGCCCGCCTCGTACTGACGCCTCATCTCGGGGCCGGGGCTCTTGGGCGCCACCATGATGACGTCCACGTCCTTCGGCGGCTTGATCTCGCCGAAGTGGATGTTGAAGCCGTGGGCGAACTGCAGAGCCTTCCCTTTCTTCATGGCGAGCCCCACCTCCTCCCTGTAGACCATGGGCTGAGCCATGTCCGGGATAAGCATTAGGACGACGTCGCCCTTCTCGGCGGCCTCCAGGACCGTCACGGGCTTGAACCCGTCCTCCTCTGCCTTCCTCCAGCTCTTTCCGCCTGGGCGGAGCCCGACTACTACGTTGACTCCGCTGTCTCTCATGTTGAGGGCCTGCGCTCGGCCCTGGCTGCCGTAGCCTATCACAGCCACGGTTTTCCCTTTGAGGACCGTCTCGTCTATGTCCTCGTCGTGGTATACCTTAACCAAATTCATTCACCTAGCATTAGCCGCCCCTTCTCTATGGCGGTCACTCCTGTCCTCGACATCTCGACGATGCCTATGCCCCTGACGTACCCCAGGAACTGGTCCAGCTCCTCGGGTTCACCCGTGATCTCGGCGATGATGTTCTCGTCGTCGATGTCCAGTATGAGCCCGTGCTGGTTGTTAATATAGCGTAATGCGTCCTCCCTGGCCATGGGGTCACTGGTCTCCAGCTTCACCAGCAGCATCTCGCGGCGCACGGTGCGCAGCGGGTCCAGGCGCTTCACCTTGATTACCTCCAGCATCTTGTCCAGCTGCTCTATGAGGTTGTGCAGCGTCTTGGCGTCTGCGTCCACGGTGATGGTCATCCTGCTGTAGCCGCTGTTCTCCAGGGCGCCGACGGTGATGCTGTCGATGTTGAAGCCCCTTCGCCTGAAAAGGTTGCTCACCTTGAACAGGACGCCCGGCTGGTTCTCCACCAGGAAGCTCACCGTGCTCGGGGGCACCTAGTCCGCCTCCATCAGCGTGTCCTTGAGCCCCATCCCCGGCGGCACCATGGGCATCACGTTCTCATCGGGGTCGATGGGCACATCGATCACCGTGGGCACGTCCGCCTTGATGCCCCTCCGGACGGCTGCCCTGAAGTCATTCATGGTCTCCACCCTGACGCCCTCGGCGCCGTATGCGTCTGCCAGCTTAACGAAGTCGGGGGTGCCTTTTAGCTTGACTGCCGAGTACCGTCTATCGTAGAAGAGCCTCTGCCACTGTGCCACCATACCCAGCACGTTGTTGTTCAGCACCACCACGATAACGGGAAGCTCCTCCTCGACCGCCGTGGCCAAGCTGTTCTCCGTCATGCCGAAGCTGCCGTCGCCCGCAATGTCAACGACGGGGACGCCGGGCTTCGCCGCCTTGGCGCCTATCGACGCCGGGAAGCCCCAGCCCATGGTGCCCAGACCGCCGCTGGTGTGGAACGTCCTCGGCGCGTAGGCGTCGAAGTGGAGGGCCGCCCACATCTGGTTCTGACCCACCTCCGTGGTTGCTATGGCGTCCCTCGGGAGCTCCTCCCTGAGGGCCCGGATGACCACAGGGGCCCGCAGGTATGGGCCGTTATTCTCGTTCTCGAAGTCGTAGACGCGCCTGAACTCCGTGATCCTGTCTCTCCACTCGGTGGTCGGCTCCCACGTCCTCAGCCTCTTGACGCGTTCCGTAAGCCCCTGTAGGGCGCGCTTCGCGTCGCCGACGACTCTCGTCCTGGCTTCTACGTTCTTGTCTATCTCGCTGCGGTCGATGTCGACGTGGATTATCTTGGTGTTGGGCGCGAAGTCGGCTATCTTGCCGGTGGTCCTGTCGCTGAAGCGTGAGCCTACCACCAGCAGCACATCCGATTTGGGGACCATCATGTTGGCCTCCATGGTGCCGTGCATGCCGCATAGCCCTAGGCTCAGCGGGTGGTCGTTGGGGAACGACCCCTTACCCATGAGCGTGGTGGCCGTGGGAGCCAAGAGGAACTCCGCCATCTCGACGAGCTCAAGGCTCGCCCCGGAGGCTATGACTCCGCCGCCCGCCATGATGAGTGGCCGCTCGGCCTCAGACAGTATCTTGGCCGCCCAGTCAAGCTCGTGGGGGTCTGGCTCAGGGTTCAGCCGGTAGCCCCTGAACTCGACCTTATCAGGGAACTCTATGTTCCCGCTGAGAGTGGTGCAGTCCTTGGGTATGTCGACGAGGACGGCTCCCTTCCGCCCGGTGTTCGCAATGTGGAACGCCGTCTTGACGGCGTACGGGATCTCCTCGGGCGCCCTGACCTGCACGTTGTACTTGGTCACGCTGGCGCTGACTCCTATTATGTCGCACTCCTGGAAGCCGTCGCTGCCGATGACATCCCTGTTCACCTGCCCGGTGAACGCCGCGACGGGGCTTGAGTCGATCTGGGCGCTGGCTAGACCTGTAACCAGGTTGGTGGCTCCTGGGCCGCTGGTGGCCATGCATACGCCCACCTTGTTGAGGACGCGGGCGTAGCCATCGGCCATGTGGGCCGCCCCCTGCTCGTGGCGGGCCAATATGAACCGCATGTCGCTGTCCAGAAGCTCGTCGCATATCGGGATGAGGGCGCCGCCGCTGATGCCGAAGATGTGTTCGACGCCCTCCCTCTCTAGGCTGCGCACGAACGCCTTGGCTCCGATCATCTCAGTCATGTTTAGCCATCTCCCATAGGCGGCTTACGCGGTACCCTGTTAAGGCGCCGTTGTGTCTTGGTTCGTTGACGCTAGAAACTCGTTTCTTTGCGTGGCTCATTCGTCGGGGCTTACGATAGAATAAAACGATACCCCATTTACTCCCCCTCCGCCGGGGGGCTGACAAAGCGATACCCCATGTTTATTGTCTCCAGTAAGATAGGTACCATGTAGGGTTCAGGGAGCTAATAAAAAGTTTCCTACTTGAAGACCCTGACAGACACCTGATTTTTTATCTCATGAGTAGTGTTTAGCCAAGTTTTATCAGTGCTTAGATGAAGATTCCTTGATCTTTTTGACTGGCGTCATAGTAGTCGGGTCGGGGGCTGGTGGGGCAACCGTCGCGAAGGAGCTAGCCCAGAGTGGGAAAGAGGTGACTATACTCGAAGCAGGAGCGTACCCGAAGATGGGCACAGAGAGAAGAGCCTTGAGTTTCTACACTGGAGGCTTCGGGAGCCCAGGAGAGTTCAGCAGAGAGGGCGTGGAGATACTACGCACAGAGATGGTGGGAGGCTCATCCTGCGTTACCATCGGGAACGGCGTCAGGGCGCTACAGAAAGAGCTCAGACTCCATGGAGTAGACCTCGAGGAAGAGTTTCAGGAGGCAGAGGCGGAACTCAACATCAAGCCCTGCCCCGAGGAGAACCTGGGTCCAAGAACAAGGCTTCTCATGAAGGCCTCCGAGGAGTTGGGTTACGATATGCGGCCGATGCCCAAGTTCATCGATTTCAAACGCTGCGTCGGGTGCGGCTGATGTGCGCTCGGATGCGTGAACGGCGCCAAGTGGAGTTCCCGGAACTATGTCGGCGACGCTCTCAGGAACGGTGCCAAACTTGAGACGAAACACAGGGTACTCGAGGTACTCCATAGGGGTGGAGAGGTGAAAGGCGTCAAGGTTCAGACGCCTGAAGGCGTCAAGGAGCTTGAGTCGGATCTTGTTGTCTTGGCCGCAGGCGGAATCGGTACGCCCGTGGTCCTTCAGAACTCCGGGGTGGAGGCCGGCACACACCTGTTCGCGGACACCTTAATCAACACCTATGGGGTGGTGGAGGGAGCCCGGTTCGGCCCCGAGCTTGGCATGGCAACCATCGTCGACGAGTTCCACGACTCCGAGGGCTACATGCTGTCACCCTTCATGGAGGGGCCCCTCGACATGCTAACCAACCGCATACCCTTGGGCAAGAGACTCCAGTCAAGGAACCTCGGCCGCCTCATGGGTGTGATGACCAAAACCAAGGACGAGCCGAACGGCGTGGTGAGAGCCGACGGCGGCATCGAGAAACCTGTTCCCCAGGTAGACGCCGAGAAGATAGAGAGCGGCTACCAGCGGTCCAGGGCGCTTCTGGAGGCGGCTGGGGCAGATCCGAAGAGCATATTCAGGTCCCACATTCGGGCCGGGCATCCGGGAGGCACAGCCGGGATGGGGCGCGTCGTAAACCGGGAGCAGGAGACCGAGGTCTCAGGGCTGTTCGTCAGCGACTGCAGCGTGTTCCCCGAGACACCCGGGAAGCCCCCTGTGCTAACCATCGCCGCGCTGTCAAAGCATCTGGCAAAGAGATTAGCGGAGGAGCACCTGTAACCTCGTTCATTAACGTTATCTTGTACTAAGCCGACCTTTACCCGGTGTCGTTATGAACGTATACAACGAGTATGGTAAACGTTTAGAGAACCTGATCAGACCCAACAGCAGCCCCCTGGCCGTGAGGATGCTGAGAGCCCCCGACGAGGTGCCGGAGGAGGCCCTAAGGCCAGTCCGGGACTTCGGGAAATGCATGTCCACGTGCCAGACCTTCGCACTGAGCCGCCGGTTCGGCGAGACCGTGGCTCAGCTCTTCGAGGACATGTGGTGTCCTGAGCCCGTCATAGGCTTCGGCCTCGCCAAGCCGCCCCAGTACTTCTACGAGGGCAAGACCCGGTACCCGGACGGCGTCAAGTCGCTGGAGGCGGGTGCCAACTGGGCCAAGGAGTTCCCTAGGTTCGAGGTAGGCAAGTACGTGGGCGTGGTCTCGGCTCCGCTGACCACTGCGAGCTTCGAGCCGGACGTCGCG
>CAZCKR010000131.1:0-4993 GCA_964499305.1 uncultured Candidatus Bathyarchaeia archaeon
CCAATTGAAAGATCGTGCTACGCAGAGAAGCCTTGGGTTTAAATAGCCGGTTTCATTCCAATAGATAACACAGGGCTGAACAGGTTGTCACGTGGAAGAGAGTACGACGGAGCCATCACCATATTCTCCCCAGAGGGACGCATCTACCAAGTCGAGTACGCGCTGGAGCTAGTTAAGAGGGGCAGCCCCATAGTCGGCGTCAAGAGCCCCGACGGCGTCGTCCTGGCCGCCATCGAGCCCAAACAGAGCAGGCTGGCGGCCCAGATAAACAGCAAGAAGATATACCAGATCGACGAGCACGTCGCCGTAGCCATCGCCGGCCTGAGCCCCGACGCTAGGGTGCTGATCCGGCAGGCCAGGTACGTGTCCCAGGGCAACAGGATGACCTACGACGAGCCGGTGGACATCGAGAGCCTCACCAGCAGCGTCGGCGACCTCCTCCAGACATACACCCAGAACGCGGGCGTCAGACCCTTCGGCGTCAGCATCATCTTCGGCGGCGTCGACAACCACAGGGTCAGCCTCATCTCGACGGACCCCAGCGGCAGCTACCGCGGCCACAAGGCCCACGCCATAGGCCGCAACAGCGAGAAGGCCATGAAGGTGCTCCACGACCAGTACAGGGAGGGCATGAACCTCGACGAGGCCACGGCCCTCGCCATAGAGTCCCTCAAGGAGGCAGCTGACGAGGAGCTCACACCTGAAGACCTGAACATATCCACGATATCCATAGAACAAAAATTCAAGACTCTGACCGTCGAGGAAGTTAAGAAGTACTTCTAGACGCAGGGTTTATCAGGGACACCCAGTCTCTTCATCGGTGAAAACGTCATGCCAGGCAAGAAAAGCTTGAAGAAGATGGAGAAGCAGCAGTCATCGAAGGACAAGACGGACCAGAAGGCCAAGGATAAGAGGAACAAGATCATCGGCGCCATCGAGATACCCGACGCCACCAGCGACGAGGTGATGGGCGCCCTGAAGGGGATGAAGGCAATAACGCCCACAGGCGTCGCCTCCAAGTTCAACCTGAAGGTTAGCGTCGCCAAGAAGATGCTCAAGGAACTGGAGGATAACGGGACCCTGGAGCTGGCGGCTAGAAGCCACAACCTCAAGGTCTACGCCTTTAAGACGGACTAGACTTTCTCTATAATTATCCTGCTGCCGCTTCTAAGCCCGTTGAAAAGTTCTAGGCCGTCCTCTACGACGCCTATCCGGTTCACAGGCCCGTAGGGCCTCGTGTCTTCCGGGTAAATGGTTACCGCGTCTCCCCGGGGCCAGTACCCTATGGTCCCCGCCTTCACCTGGTCGACCGGCTTCTCGGTGCCCCTCTTGATGCCGACGATTATGGAGACGAAGCCCATGGCCGGGGATGTCCTGGTGTTGAGGGGCAGCGTCTTCATTATCTCCCCCACGGTCAGGGGAGCCGTGAGCCTGTTCAGGTAGCCAGTAGCTTCTCCCCTATCGATCAAGGTGATCTTTATGGGTATCTTTGACAGGCTGTCACTCAACCTGTGACACCCCGTACTCCACTATCATATTGGCGTAGTCCCTGCCGGTGGCGCGTTTGATTCCCTGCCACCCCGGGGAGGCGTTCACCTCAAGCACCACGGGCCCGTCGGGGCCCTCGAGTATGTCGACGCCGCAGTAGTCCAGCTCGATGACCTCCGCCGCTCGTAGCCCTAGCTCAAGTACTTCTTCGCTCATGGACTCTTCTACCATCCTGCCGCCCTGCGCCACGTTGCTCTTCCACGAGTGCTCTGGGAGGTACTTATAGACGGCGCCCACGACCTCGCCGCCTATGACAAAGACCCTGATGTCCCTGCCAGGGTTCTGTACGTATTTCTGGATCAACAGCGGGTGATGGAGCCTGTCCAAGGTTCGGTACGCGTTGTAGGCGAGGTCCGTGTCCTGGAACTTCATGGCGCCCCTGCCCATGCTGCCGAGGATGGGCTTGTATATGACTTCACCCATCTTCGTGGTCATCTCGTAGGCCCTCGCGAGGCTCTCCGACGTGTAGGTGGAGGGCACGGGGACCCCGTTCACCTGAAGAGTATACTGTGTGGCGTACTTGTCCCGGGCCCGCCTGAACGGGTAGCTGCTGTTGATGACCCTGATGCCGGCGAACTCCATGTGCTCTAGGAGGCTTATGCGGCGCGTTATCTGCTCACATGAGCCGCCGCCGTAGCTGCGTAGGAAACAGATGTCGGCGTCCGTCACCTCCTCGCGGCCGACCCAGAACCTTGACCCTTCGTTGCTCACCCACGAGGAGACGTCCCCGGTGGGGCCGTCCACAACCGTGTGCCCGAGCCTGACGGCGGAGTCAACGAGCTCTAGGCTGTTGGAGCTGGGCTTGGACCCATAAAGGACTACTATCTTCAACTGGTGTCTTGAATACTCACAATGTCGGGGTAATTAAGCGTACTCATGGCTCCCATGCCGGTTTGATGAATCGGTGTAGCATAGGATGTTTGATCTAGGTAATGGTCATGATTCACTTTTTATTACGCGTGACAACCTTAGAGATGTGGTCTCACTGCTCGAGGCAGCCATAATAGGCGTACTCCAAGGCGTACTGGAGTGGCTCCCGGTCTCCAGCGAGGGAAACATTACACTGTTCCTCGTCTCGGTGCTGAGCCTCGACCCCTCTGAGACCCTGGGCCTGGCGGTCTTCATCCATCTCGGCACGGGGCTGGCGGCCCTCATCTACTACAGGAAAGAGTCTTGGAGTATCCTCGTCGGGGCCACTGAGAAGGAAAAAGACATGAGGTTAAGGCTCTTTGTGATGACAGGGCTCACCGGGGCTGTGGGGTTACCCATCTACGTGTACCTCAACGTCTCGGTCGCCGTCGGTGAGGCCCTCCTCGCCCTGACAGGTTTGGCCCTCATCGCCACGGGCCTCATGCAAAGACGTGGGGATGTGGCCGGGGGACGGGACGCGTCCAGTCTCAGCTGGCCTGAAACGGTGGCCCTAGGCGTTCTGCAGGGACTAGCGATAATACCGGGCCTGTCGCGTTCAGGGGTAACTACGTCGACAATGCTCCTAAGGGGGCTCAGAAGCGACGAGGCGTTCAACGTCTCCTTCATCATGAGTATCCCCGCGAGCTTCGCGGCCGGCCTCGGGCTGATGCTGATAGACGGGTTTCAGGTGACAACAGGAGCATTGGTGGCTGCAGTCGTCTCCGCAGTCGTCGGATACATGACGATCGGCGCCTTGATAGGGTTCGCACAGAAAACGAGTTTCTGGAAAATATGTGTAGGTCTAGGCTCCCTGACCTTGCTGGCTTGGGCTCCTAACCTTATTTTTTAGGGTAGTTTTTGCTCTGGATGGAAGCCATCGCAGCTATCCCGTCGACGCTGGCGGCTCTCAGCGTCTCCAGGGGCAGCGCGAGTATGATGGTGTTGCTCTGGTCCTTGCTGACGTCGTTGATGGTTGATAGCACACGGAGCTGCATCGCGTTGGGGTCCTTCATGTTCGCCGCGGCCTCACTCAGCTTCACGGATGCCTGGAGCTCGGCGTTCGCCTTGATGATGACGGCCCTGCTCTCACGCTCAGCCTCGGCCTGTACGGCGAAGGCCCGCTTCATGTCAGGGGGCAGGCTGATGTCCTGGAGGCCGGCGCGGGTGATGTCGATGCCCCAGTCTTTTACCAGGAGATCGATCTCTTCCTTGAGCTTCAAGGCTACCTCCTCTCTCTTCTCCAGCAGAACATCCAGATCATAGGTCCCTATGATGTTCCTGATGGCCGTCTGGGCGTACTTGTTCACAGACATCCGGTAGTCCTGTATCTGGAGTATGAGCTCCTTTGGGTCCTCGATCTTCATGAACACCACGGCGTCGATGACCACGCTGATGTTGTCCTTGGTGATGGCCGACTGGCCCATGAGGTCTATGGTCTGCGTCCTGATGTCCACGCGCTGCAGGCTGTCCACCAGGGGTATGCGCATGTGCAGGCCAGTCTCGGTGATCTGCTCGATCTTACCTAACCTGATCACGGCTACTCGCTCCCACTGGGGGACGATGTAGAAGGTTGGGATTATTACTACTGCAACTACGACTAGGATTATTCCTAACCAAAACCACATTCTATTCTATACCTCTTCTTTACGGTCATTAGTTGACCTAATGAAATCTATAGTATACGGTTATATCAACATGATCTACATAGATAATATTAGGGAAAATAGGTCTACAGAGAAGCCTTCGCTGTAAGGTTTCTCCAAAATGAAAAGTGCCCGGACGTTCTCGCCTGCCGGGATGCAGTTTTCAGAGCCAAAGCCCTGCTCTTTTGAAGCCCATCCCTGCTACTCAGCGGTTTTCTGGCCCTTCGCCTCTTCGGCCTTTCTTCCGCTCCCATCCGGGCAAATCTATAATCCACATACATACTATTTACTCGTTGTCTTGTAAGAAATCATCAACATCACGCCACGTCGTCCCCGAGACCCCCCGATTATTGTATCATCATAGTTAAGTTTGTCTCATGGTTACGGGACGTTCAAACATTGAACGGTACGATGAAACCGCATATTAACATGGAAAGGTCATTTTACAAGATACATGCAAGATCATGGTTTCATCAAACGGCTTGAAGACCCAAGTTTCTAACATATTACGATATGTGTAAGTTAGAAATCGTGGATTTATAACAGAAAAAACTTGGTTGAAAAGAAGTTGGATGCTACTCTTCGACGTCTCTATGCTCTATGTGAATAGTAGCCCTGGTAGCTATCGCGGCGATGGCTCCCAGCGCCGCCAGGTATGGCGCAATCAAGGCTCCTATGGCCACGGCCGTCACGGGTATCTCCAGAAGTAGATCCCCCGTCTCGTTCCTGACGACTATCCTCCTGACGTTTCCCTCGGCAATGAGTTGCCTTACGCGCCCGACTAGGTCGTCGGCGGCGACTGTGACCTCCTCCCAGTGAGTCCCCCTCGTCTCGGTCCCACAGTTGGGGCAGTACCTCGCCTCTTCATCGATCTCTTTTCCGCATCTTCTACA
>CAZCKR010000132.1:0-4983 GCA_964499305.1 uncultured Candidatus Bathyarchaeia archaeon
GCTTCACAACCGTCCAACAGGATGAAGGTGATTGGATTCCTCGCTCCATTACAGACATATATTAGGGCGCAATGACAGAGACATGTTAACAGAGAAGCATCTCGACTAAAAGTCTCTATTTATCGTTTAACTTGCTCTCATGGACCTCTTTGGCTATCCGTTTGATGATCTCGTTTAACGTGACCTTGCTTTTCCCGATGATCGGGTTAGCCGCCGTCGGCGTGCCGAGCCCGAGGTTCGTCATGGGTTCAATCGACCCCCTGCCGTGCTCCACTACGCGCTCACATTTACCGCTCTCAGCCCCGCAGCTCAAGCAACGGAAGTTCCCGATCTCGACCGTGTCTCCTTCCTGAACCACGATGTAGCTTGGTTTCCAGTTGACGGTGCCGTCGCACTTGGGGCATCTACCTGAAGCACTCCACTCGTCTGCCAATTAGTTACACGCACCATTAAGAGAGTCTGATGGCTTCCTGTGTTCAAGGTTCAGCTCCTTAACTGACTCATCTTCCCTTCTCGGATACTGGCTGTTCACGATAAAACGGTGTGTCTGTGCCCGAGCCTCAACACATGTGTTCGAGTCTGCTCTCGGCACCCTATAAAATAATAAGGATGCTGCGTCGTTTAATCATTGATCGAATTGGATGTCGATGAGAGTAAAGGTAAACGGGTCACGATCTCGCTGGACGAGGTCATCACCCGGAGCGACGGCACCAAGGCCACGATGAGGGAGTTCGTGAAGGAGATGCTCCACTACAACCCCGAGTTCGAGATAACCACGAGCCTAAAGGGCGAGACATGGTACCTAAAAAAGAAGAAATAGTATCCCGGCTTTAGCTAAGTATTAATTTCCACAATACCACCTCATATGGATAAGGCTTGATCATAAACACCCGTTACTCGGCTCGCACCACCCACGGCCTGGAGGAGGCAGCGGAGATATGCCTCAAATGCGGCGTCTGCTGCGTCGTAGAAGGCTATGGCTGCCCCGCACAGTACGACGGCCAGTTCACACCAAGGTATACATACGTTTATGACTGCCTGGGCCACGACGACCCGACGTCTAACCCCAACATCTGGCAGTGCGTTAGCTGCCATAAATGCGAGGAGATGTGCCCCTACGAGGTGAGCCCCGTTGCCTTCATAGAGGCTATGAAGGTTTGGGCTCTGGAGGAGGGGCACGCCCCTGATTCAGTAATCGGAGAGATTGAACAGGTTGTGAATACTGGCTATGCCTTCCCTTTGACGGCTAACACTGAGAGGCAGAGGCAACAACTGGGCTTAGAGCCGATTAGAGCTAACGAGAACCTTAAGGCGATAGCGAAGGAGACTGGGCTTCTGGAGCTGCTTGGGAGGCATAGGAAGTGAGGTACAGCTTCTTCCGCGGCTGCTTCATACCCGTCAGGCTGCCCCACATAGAGATGTTGGCCATGAAGCTACTCCCTGAGCTCGGCGTCGAGCTCGCCCCTGTGGAAGGCTTCACGTGCTGCCCTGAGCCCATTGGGTTTACCGTGAACCACCCGTTGACGGGGCTCGCCGTGAGCGCCAGGAACCTATCACTGGCTGAGGAGCAAGGCCATGATGTAATCACGCTGTGCAACGGCTGCACGTACACCCTCAAGCAGGCCAACGAGACACTGAAGTCGGACCTTGAGCTGAGGAACAAGGTGAACAAGCTCCTCTCTGAAACAGGCCACCAGTACAAGGGTACAGTAAAGGTCAGGCACTTCGCAGAGGTCCTCGTGGACACCGTAGGTCTAGACAAAGTAAAAAAGAAGGCAGAGACGCCGCTGGAGGGCCTCAAAGTGGCCAGCCACACGGGCTGCCACATATTGAGCCCCCCGGAGGTCATGGGGTTCGACGACCCTCAGGTGCCAGTTAAGCTGGACCTGATGATGGAGGCCATCGGAGCGACGGCGCTGGACTACAGCCACAAGACACAGTGCTGCGGCTGGACCCTGAGCAACTACGGTGACAGGAACGCAGCGTACACGCTTCTAAGAGACAAGCTAAAGGCCATGAGATCTGCGGGAGCCGACTCCGTGAACGTCATATGCCCCCAATGCCTGAACCAGTTCGACACAGGCCAGATGATGGCGAGCAGGGCACTTAAGCTGGACTTCAAGCTCCCCGCTCTCTTCTACCTACAGTACTTGGGTCTAGTCATGGGGTATAGCCTCGACGAGGTAGGGTACAGGCGGCACAGGGTGAAGGACCCTGGGTTCGAGGAGAAGCTCGGGAGGATACTGGCATGATCATCACGACCACATGCATATACTGCGGCGTTGGTTGCCAACTAGACCTCCACGTTAGGGACGGCAAGGTTGTCTCCGTCACCCCGGGGAAGACTGGCCCCGGGGAGGGAAAGCTATGTATAAAGGGTTGGAGCGCCCACGAGTTCATCCACCACCCGGACAGGCTCACCAAGCCCCTCATCAGGGAAGCCGGCGGCTTCAGGGAAGCCACCTGGGACGAGGCTTTAGACTTGGTTGCCTCTCGTCTCACAGAGATCAGGAACACCCATGGCCCTGACGCCCTTGGCTTCTTCAGCTCGGCGAAGGCCACCAACGAGGAGAACTACATGTTCCAGAAGCTGGCGAGGGCGGCTGTGGGCACCAACAACGTGGACCACTGTGCCCGGCTCTGCCACGCCAGCACAGTCACAGGCCTCGTTGCCGCGTTCGGCAGCGGCGCCATGACCAACAGCCAGGAGGATGTGGAGCAGTCGGATGTCATCTTCGTCATAGGCAGCAACACCAGCGAACAGCACCCCCTCATAGCCCGGAGGATCATAAGGGCGGCGAATGCGGGGGCCAAGCTAATCGTCGCCGACCCTAGGGAGATACCTCTATGCGAGTACGCCACTGTGTATCTTCAGCAGAGGCCCGGGACCGACGTTGCCTTGCTGAACGCGATGATGAACGTCATCATAACCGAGGGCCTCAACGACGAGAAGTTCATAGACGAGCGCACCGAGGGCTTCGAGGCTCTCAAAGAAACCGTTCTCATGTATACGCCGGAGAAGGCGTCCGAGATCACCGGCGTACCCGAGGAGAAGATCGTTGAAGCCGCCCGGCTCTACGGAGGGGCGGCGAGTGCATCCATATTCTTCAGCATGGGCATAACCCAGCACACCACCGGCGTCGACAACGTGAAGAGCTGCGCCAACCTCACCATGCTCACGGGGAACATGGGGAGGCCGGGCACGGGCGTCAACCCGCTGCGAGGACAGAACAACGTTCAAGGCGCCTGCGACATGGCCGCCCTCCCCGACTACCTCCCCGGCTACCAGAGCCCTAAAAACGGTGATGTACGTGAGAAGTTTAGAGAGGCATGGGGCGTCGAGCCTCCCACGGAGGCCGGCCTGACCCTCACAGAGATGGTTAACCAATGCGGCGAAAGGGTCAAGGCGATCTTTGTCGTGGGAGAGAACCCCATGCTCAGCGACCCTGACCTGAACCACGCAGAGGAACAGCTTCGCAGCCTCGACTTCCTCGCCGTGAGCGAGCTCTTCATGAGCGAGACCGCCGAGCTGGCGGACGTGGTTCTGCCGGCGTGCAGCTTCGCCGAGAAGGACGGCACATACACGGCCACGGATAGGCGAGTCCAGAGGGTGAGGAAGGCCTTGGAGCCCCTAGGCGACTCGAAGCCGGACTGGTGGATAATACAGGAGCTGAGCCGCCGCATGGGTTACGACATGAGCTACGGCAGCCCCTCGGAGATCATGGACGAGGTGGCCCTCGTCGCGCCCATATACGGCGGAGTGAGCTTCTCCAGGCTAGAGTCAGAGGACCTGAGGTGGCCGTGCCGCGACGCGGATCACCCGGGCACAAAGATACTGCACCAGGGAAGGTTCAGCAGAGGGCGAGGCGTCTTCCACGCCGTGGAGTACAGGCCACCGGCCGAGGAGCCCGACGAAGACTACCCTTACACGCTCACCACGGGGCGGCTGCTGTTCCACTGGCACACGGGCACCATGACCCGCCGCTCGGAGACTCTCACGGATCAGGTGAACGAGGCGTACATGGAGATCAACCCAGTGGACGCTGAGGCACTCGGCATCGAGGAAGAGGACATGGTGCGGGTGTCAAGTCGCAGAGGCTACATAGAGCTGAAGGCCGACGTGACTCCCCGCATACGCGTCGGCACCGTGTTCATATCCTTCCACTACGCCGAGGCCGCCGCCAACAGGCTCACCAATAACGCGCTTGACCCAGACGCTAAGATACCGGAGTACAAGGTCTGCGCCGTAGCAATAGAGAAAAAGTAGCTACTTGTTAGCCCTGACAATCTCGCCGAGGCGGTGGGCCACCACGTCGGCCTTCCTGTATGCCTCAGGCTCCACGGAGGGCAGGTGGTAGCCCTTTATCTCGTCGAGGAAGCCGTTGGTGTTGACAACTGAGCCCGCGGCGCAGTTCTCGCCGTAGCCGCACATGTAGCACTGGCTCAGGCCCCTCGCCGTCACGACGCCCACGGGCTCCGCCATGTAGTTGCTCCTGAAGAGCTTCCTGACGTACGTCTCAACGGGGCCCGGGTCTGAGCCCACCGCTACTATGGCGTTTAGCTTGCCAGCCAACGGGAACCTCTCCCTGTGCCTCAGGCTGAAGGTCCGCTCTAGGAACGCGTGACCCAGGCTGTTGATGGACCCATAGTTGTTGGGGGCGCCGAAGACCACGGCGTCGGCCTCGTACATCCTGTCACGTATCTCGGCCCAGTCGTCCTCGATAACGCACCGGTTGTCCCCCGCGCAGCGTACGCAGCCTCTGCACGGCTGTATGTCTTTCTCGCTGAGGCTTATGAACTCGTGGGGCTCGCCTGTCTTCTTCAGGACGTACTTGATCAGCTCCTCCGTTGCACCGCAGAGTAGCCTGCCTTCGTCATCCCGTAGGGCCCGTCTGCCGCTCGCGCTTATCTCAAGTATCATTTACCAAACCATGGGCACGTAGCCCTGTTTGATGTAGTCGCTGATGATCGTGCCGACGTACT
>CAZCKR010000133.1:0-4975 GCA_964499305.1 uncultured Candidatus Bathyarchaeia archaeon
GCAGAGGGGCGTGGTGCACTGCTGGCACACCATGGGGATGTAGTTGTGGTAGCTGCCCCGCTTCTCGTAGCCGATGACCTTGATCCGTGACCTGCTGGGCTGGACCCTGCCCGTGTTCTTGAGGCTGCACGCCACCTCGCACATGTGGCAGCCGACGCACTTCTCTATGTCTACCTGTAGCACCTTCTGCATGGCTATCCCTCCTTCCTGGCCGGGGCCAGCCTCTTGGCTGCCTTGAGCTCCTTGGCTACGTCCGCCATCCCCAGCTTCTTCAGCGTCGCCTCCTTCTGCAGCCCTGTCTCTTGGTCCCAGCCCCTCAGGACGTAGTACTCGTCCTTCATCTTCTCGAAGAGCTTCCTATCCAGCCGTTTCCCCTGCTGGGGGCCGTCGAGCACGGGGTTCTCGAAGAAGAAGTCGGGCAGCGTCTCCGTTGCGCGGGTGCGGCCGTCCCTGACGACGATGGCGCGCTCGATGTTGCAGACCCTCTCGGCGGCCTCGAAGAGGGCGGCCTCGTCTGTGGGTATGCCTGTGGCGGCGGCGTACCTCTCGGCCGCGAACTGGTAGCTGGCGTCGCCGAACTGGCTGCCCGGGGCCCCCACGCGTCCGGGCCTGATCATGCTTACGCAGTAGCCGAGGCTGTCCGCGATGGCGGCGCCGTTCATCTCGTAGATGAGGGCCGCGGGCTTGCCCTCGTACTCCGTGGCCATTATAGCCTTCTCGGTGCCGAACATCTGTTTGCTCCACGCGTAGCTTTCGTCCCGCTCCTTGGGGTCGACGCCGTCGTACTCGTCCCGGGCCGGCTTGTCCCAGAGGACCACGTGGTACGTGGTGGCTCGGAGGCTGTTACCCCTGGCGGATATGGCCTCGCCGAGGGCGGTGCCCGGCTCGGCCCTGAACTCGAAGGTCCTCATGGTCATTCCCTGGTTGTGGTAGAGGTAGTCCATGGCCTTCTTGCCGAGCTTCTTGGCGAAGGCGATGGGGCCCTCCGCCAGCGCGTTGCCGTAGCCCTCCCTGTAAGCCATCTTACGGGCGGTCTCGAATAGGGCCGTCGGGTTTCCCTTGTCGAAGGGGACGCCGTCCAGGTCCTTGTCCGAGACCACGCCCATCTCGTAGAGGTGCATGAGCCAGCTGACGATGGTGGCCACCTCCTTGTTGTCCATCCCCAGGTCGGTCATCATCCGTGTGCCCTTGAACGCGGCGCCCAGGTCGGTCATCCAGAGCTTCCACGGCCAGTAGGTGGGGTAGCACCTCCAGATGCACGCGCCCTCGCCGGGGACGTCGAAGAGGGGCTGGCATGGGAACGGGCAGCCGAAGCACCCTATATTCTTCTCGAAGTACTCTCCCAGGTAGTTTTCCTCGTACGCCTTCTTGACGTCGGGGCGGTCCCTCCAGGCGTGGCTCTCGTAGTTGCCGACGACGCCTGCGTCGCCCACGATGAAGCCCTGGAGGTAGGCGTCCTTGCCGTCGCTGCGGGGTATAGCTTCTCCCAGCCTCTTCTTAGTCTCCTTGACGGTCTCCACGAGCCGCCTGTTGAGCTCAAGTATGGCCTCGGGGTCGTGGACGTTGACTGCGCCCGTGCCCCGGACCACGACGGCCTTCAGCTTCTTGGCGCCCACCGACGCCCCCACCGGGGTGCCGCTCCTGTACCCGTGCTCCACGGTGGCCTGGACCACGAGATTCTCGCCCGCGGGCCCGATGCTGGCCACCTGGGCGTCCTCGTCGTCCACCTCCTCCCTGAGGAGGGCCTCCGTGTCGAAGGTGCCCTTCCCCCAGACCATGGACGCGTCCCTGAGCTCGACGTCGTCGTTGTATATGTTGAGGTAGACAGGTTTCTCGGACTTGCCCTTGACTACGATGTTATCGTACCCCGCGAACTTGAGCTCGGGCGCCCAGCTGCTGCCCATGCCCACGTTGCCGAGGCTGTTGCTCTCCGTCTTCGCCGCTGAGACAACCGTCACCTCCATCCTGGAGGTGCCTATGAGCCCCGTGCCCGCCAGCGCCCCCGAGCCGAATATGACGGGGGCGTCGGGGTCGTAGGGGCTCTGGTTCGTCTTGCTGTGTTTCCAGAATAGCCAGGCGTTCCCGCCTCTGCCGCCTAGGAACCTCTTCGCTTCCTTGTCCCAGGGGGCGGTGGATACCTTCCCCGTGGAGAGGTCCACCTGCAGGGTCTTCCCGGACCAACCGTAAACCATAGAATCTCCTAGCAACTATCTATCGGATCATTAGAAATAACTTCCGTGAAAACTGTTGGAGACGCGGTCAACCCCCGTTGAATCGACGATGATTTAAGACCACCAGCAGCATGTATCTTCTGACATCCTTGACCGGAGACATTGATGCGCTGCTTAGGAGGCTGGTGGAGCGGTTCGGCGCCGAGAGGGTCCTCACGGAGCCTGAGGACATCTACGTGTACTCTCGCTTGGGGGCGTTCGGCGTAGATGAAACCAAGCCACCCATCGCGGTGCTCAGGCTCGACGCGTCGGAGACCCGTGGCCTCGAGTCATTGATTGGAGACGTAGCCCAGGCAGTTGGTCCAGGCCAGGGGGACGCCGAGTCGTCTCCGCCACCGACGCTCATGGTGGACCGGAGGGAGCCCACCAGCCTTGACGATCTTGAGCAGAGCCTCGCCGAGGTGACTCAGTCGAGAAGGGAGCGCCGTAAGCAATCTAAAGAGAGCAAGTCAGTAGCGCTTCAGGCCTCTACTTACCTCCAGTCCATGGACGGGTACAGGCTTGGGGAGCGCATGGCTGACGGCTCGGGCTTCTGCGTGGTTCAGAGGTTCATGGGCGGCCACGAGACTTTCTCCTCTAAGGGCAGGCTCCTACTATCTAGGGGTATATCCCGGGGGGAGCTGGGGGTGACGCCCAGGCTGGTGGACGCCATGTACAGCTGCACGGCCTGCGGCCAGTGCTACGACCAGCACAGCCCCGGCACCCTGGAGATGAACAACGCCATCATAAAGACCAGGAACCTGATAGCCGAGCAGGGAATGGCGCCGCAAATATGCGGGAGGCTACTCGGCAACCTGAAGACTGAGGGAAACCCCATGGGGATGCCCGGCGAGGACAGGACCCTCTGGTACACGGAGACCGCCGAGGAGCGCAGGTACCGCGGCAACGATGTGCTCTACTGGCCGGGGTGCACCACGAGCTACAGGCTCCCCGAGCTTGTGGAGGCCACGGCGGAGGTGCTCACGGCGGCCGGCGTCGACTTCGGGGTCCTCGGCGACGAGGAGCCCTGCTGCGGGCTCATACTCTACCTGATGGGTTTCTGGGACGAGGCGCGCGGGAACGCCGAGGAGGTCTTGGAGACCCTGTCGGCGGGCTCTCCCCGGGTGCTCGTGACGAGCTGCGCCGGGTGCTTCTACGCGTTCAAACGAGTGTACCCGCACCTAGGGGTCACGCTGCCCATGCGGGTGATGCACTCCTCGATGTTCTTCGACGCCCTGATAAAGGAGGGGAGGCTCTCGCTCCGGGAGGAGGAAGGCGACTACATGTGGCACGACCCCTGCGACCTGGGGAGGCACTGCCACGTCTACGAGCCGCCGCGGAGGGTCCTGAGGGCTGTTCCCGGCCTCCGCCTCGTGGAGCCCGGTCTGAACAGGGAGCACGCGGTCTGCTGCGGCGCCGGCGGCGGCCTCTGGCCCTACAACGAGAGGCTTACGATGGATGTGTCGCACCAGAAGGTGGAGGAGGCGATCCCCGAGGCGGTTGACGGCGTCGTCACAGGCTGCCCGACGTGTCTCCTGAACCTCCGCGGCGCCGCGAGGGAGAGGAGGCCTGGGCTCGGCGTCTACGATCTCAGCGAGCTCCTGCTGAGATGCATCTAGAACTAAATGTAGTTACACGGGGCTACATACCTAAACTATTTTATCGTGGGGCTTCCCATAGAATCTGAACATGCTGGAGTCTTCCAGAGGAACATGTGAAATAGTTTGGAGCAACCCCGAATAACACACATCGTTTTAGACGTGTTGAAACCCCATCAGCCCCCCCTCCCGGAGTTCGCCGCCTTCGTCGGTGAGCTGCCTGGCATCAAGAGAGTAGACGTGTCGGTCGTCGAGATGGACGAGAAGACTGAGAGCCTCAGGATCACCATCGACGCCACCAACATCGACTACGAGGAGCTCAGGAGCCACATGGCGAAGCAGGGAGCGGTGATCCACAGCGTAGACCAGGTAGTCGTCGAGTAAGATGCCGACCAAGCCCACCCTCCAGCCTTTTCTGGACAAGCAGACGGACACGGAGGGTGCGGACTATATTCTATTCGGTGCGCCGCTGGACGAGACCACCTCCAACAGGAAGGGTACACGGTTCGGCCCCGGCGCCGTGCGGCGTGAGAGCAGGTACCTGGACACCTTCAGCGTCCGCACGGGGATGGACTATGACGACCTCAGCCTGGCCGACATAGGCGACGTCGAGTGCCCCGACGTCCAGAAGGCGCTTGACGGCGTCGAGGAGACGGTGGGCTCGTTCAGCGGCTTCCCTGTGATGCTGGGAGGCGAGCACACCATAACCCTGGGCGCGCTTAGGAGCCTGGAGCCGGACCTGGTCGTCGTCTTCGACGCCCACCTGGACCTCAGGGACGAGCTTTTCGGTGAAAGGATGTGCCACGCGACGTATCTGAGGCGCGGGTACGAGGAGCTGAGCTATAAGGCCGTGGTGCTGGGCGCCCGGGCGCTGTCCGGGGAGGAGGTGGAGTTCGCGAAGTCCACAGGCGACATAAGGTACATGACGGCCTTGGACATGCTGAGGCAGGACCCGGTCTCCATGGTCCAGGGCATTATGAAGGGCTCGGACAAGGTTTACATCAGCCTTGACATGGATGTGCTGGATCCTTCCGTCGCGCCGGCGGTGGGTAACCCGCACCCCGAGGGGCTGTCGGTCACCGTAGTCATGGACATCATAGAGCAGGTTATGGATGAGAGGGTGTGCGGCTTCGACGTCAACGAGGTCTACCCCCACTACGACACGGG
>CAZCKR010000134.1:0-4819 GCA_964499305.1 uncultured Candidatus Bathyarchaeia archaeon
AGGGATAGTCTTCCGATCCGTTGAGGACGACGAGACCTTATCCCAAGTCATTGAAGTCGAGGGACACCTCATCGACTCCATGATCCTATCGAAGATTCTTGACGCTATCATGGATCAGCGAGGCGATTTCGAGTTCCTGGAGTTCAATGTTGGGAAGAAGAAACACGACTACAGCTCCACGAGGATCCGGATAACCGGTGAGACGAGGGAGCACTTGGATAATATATTGGGGGAGGTGCTGCGGCTCGGCGCGACGCTGCCGGAGACCCCTGAGGTGGAGTACCTGCCTGCTCCCGCGGACATGGTGCTGCCTGACGCGTTCTACTGCACCACCCATCACCCCACGTGGATCTACTTGGACGGCGGCTGGGTGGGCGTCGAGGGCCTCATGATGGACAAGCAGATCATCGTGGAGCCTGACAACCACAGGTCGTACTGTAAGCCGATAAGCATGGTCGAGAAGGGTGACCTTGTGGTGGTCGGCGAGAAGGGGGTCAGGATCAAACACCCGGAGAGGCCCCGTGAAGGAGTGGGCGTGTTTGAGTTCATGAACAGCGACGTCTCCCCCGAGAAGCCTGCGACGAGCCTCATACGTGAGATCGCCCGCAACCTGAAGATGAACGCGAACAACGGCGGCAAGATAGTGGTGGTGGCTGGCCCAGCCGTGATCCACACCGGGGCCGCGCCCTACCTGGCGAGGATGGTGGAGCTCGGCTACGTCGACGCTCTTCTCTCGGGCAACGCCTTGGCCGTCCACGACGTCGAGAGCGCGTTGTATGGGACGTCCCTCGGGGTGAACCTTGAGAACGCCCGTGTGCAGAGCCCGAGGAACCACATCGCGGCGATAAACGAGGTCATGAAGGCGGGGTCGCTGAAGGGGCTGGTGGAGTCGGGTAAGCTGAGGAGTGGCATATTCTACCAGCTCATCAAGAACGATGTCCCGTTTGTGCTGGCCGGCTCCATCAGGGATGACGGCCCGATACCTGAGGTGATTAAGTGCTCCGATGAGGCCCAGGCGCGGTACAGGGAGGTGGTGAAGGACGCTGATTTTGTCTTCATGCTGGCGTCGACCCTCCACAGCATAGCGGTGGGCAACATGCTTTCGAGCAGGGTGACGATCATCTGCGTCGACATCAACCCCGCGGTGGTGACCAAGCTGAGCGACCGGGGGACAAGCCAAGCCGTGGGGATAGTCACTGACGTGGGGACTTTCCTGCCGCTCCTGGTGAACGAGCTGCAGAACTAAGGGCTCTGATGGTGCCGGGAGTCAGGTCTCCAACCCTATCGCAGATGGAGGTATCTCAGTGTTACCATTTTTCGTTGTGTATTCGTGTCTCGTCGTACTGGGTTCTGGGTTCCTTTTCCTCGGCGGGGTACCCGACTGCGATTAGATTCTGGGGGACTATGTTGTCAGGTATGTCTAGGAGGCCGCGTACCATTGTCTTCTGCTCGTCGAGGGGTAATCCTATCCACACTGCGTCCAGCTTCAGCGCGACTGCGCCGTGAAGTATGTTCATCGTCGCTGCGGAGCAGTCTTCGACTGTGAACTGTCTGGGTAGGGGTGAGATGGCTGGGTCTCCGCACACCGCGATGCATAGCGGTGCCTCGTAAAGCATCTTCCCGTATGGATGGTTTTCTGCTAGTTTGTTCAGAGTATGTCTGTCCTTTACGGTGATGAAGTGCCACGGTTTCCGGTTCCCGCCCGTCGGCGCCGCCATCGCTGCTTCGAGTAGCTTCTTGATGTCCCTGTCCTTCACCGGCTCGGACATATATTTCCTGATGCTGCGTCTAGCCAGTAACGCCTCGTATCCAACTAACAAGAACCACGTTAACTAATCGGAGCAGAGTGAGGATAAAACTATGGATCGGATTATTGGTATCATTCATCGACCGTTCATGCATATCTATGCAATGAGTTTCTGTGGATCTGGGATTGAGTCTTCAAATTGTTTGCAGTATGGACCATGGATTTTGATGGGTATTCAAATGAACACGACATGCATACATATTACCTCATGCCGCGAATATGTTCTGGAGATCGTTTGGTGATCATAGGAGACGGCCCCCTCAGGGAGCTGGGGGCCAAGATACTTGAGGCCGCCGGCACCCCCGGTGAGGAGGCTGCCTGGGTCTCCGAGTGCCTCGTGCTCAGCAACCTGAAGGGGGTTGACTCCCACGGGGTCCAGCAGATACCCGGGTACGTGAAGGCGATAGAGGATGGCTTCCTCAAGCCGGGGGCCAGGGCCACGCTGCTGGAGGAGAGGGCGGCGACGAGTTTCTACGACGGGAACTGGGGCTACGGCTACTCCATCGCCCGGGAGGTGATGGCGGCGACGGTGGAGAAGGCGAGAACGGCTGGGGCGGCGTTCTCCGGCGTGAGGAACGTCCACCACATCGGCCGCGTCGGTAAGTGGGCCGAGCTCGCCCTCGACGACGACATGATAGGCGTCGCCAGCCAGCCGGGCGGGGTCTACATCGCCCCGTGGGGGGGCGTCGAGAGGAAGCTCCCCATTGCCCCCATCGCCTTCGCGGCGCCCACGGGGAAGTACTCTCCCATCGTGGTCGACATGTCCCTCGGCCCCATAGCCGGTGGGCGCACCGCCATCCTCGCACAGCGGGGCATGAGGGTCCCCCATGGCTGGTACATCGACGACGACGGAAAGACCCACGACGACCCCAAAATATTCAACGAGGGAAAAGGGGCTCAGCTCCCACTGGGGCAGCCCGGGCTCGGGTACAAGGGTATGGCCCTGTCCATGATGATAAACATCCTCGCGGGCCCCCTGCTGGGCCACGTCGCCACCCAGGCCCACGCCTTCAGGAGGTGCGGGGTCTTCCTCGGCGCCATCGATCCCGAGGCCTTCACGCCTCTGGAGACCTTCAAGGAGGGGATGGACGCCCTCATCTCCGACGTGAAGTCCTCCCGCCTCGCGGAGGGCTTCGACGAGGTCACCGTCCCCGGGGAGCCCGAGTGGAGGACGATGGAGAGGCGCCTCAAGGAAGGTATCTACCTGGACGACGAGATATATGGGAGGATACTAGGCGCCGCCGAGAGGCTTGGCGTCAGCACCGTGGGGTACGAGGGGAAGCCCGGGGAGGAGAGCGTCGTCCACCCGTCCTATGCCCTGAAGGACGTGTACAGGTGAACCCCGGGAGTCTGGGGTCAACCTTTTTCTTTGAAGTTTTAAATGGTGATCCGCTCTAGTATTGAGCGATGTTCTATGAGCGGATTGTCTGAGGAGGAGATACTGGAGGGGCTCAGGGAGATTGACACCCCCACGATCTCAAACGTCGTCGCCACCTACCCCAAGTCCGAGGCCTGTCTGAAGCTCTACGACGCCTGGTACGGCGGGTGGTACACCGACACCTCCATCAAATGCGTCTACCCGGAGATGAAGCCCGTCGTCGGCTACGTGGCGACGGTGGTCTTCTGCGAGGAGTCGGAGAAGTACACGGGGGTGGGCCGCTGGGTCCTCCCCGAGCACATCGACTCCACCGATGAGCCCGTGGTCCTGGTGGCGGAGCAGCAGTTCCCCCCCGAGCTGGCGAACCGGGTCGGCCTCTTCGGCGAGATGATGACCACCAGGTACAAGGCATTGGGCGTGGCGGCGGTGGTGACCAACGGCCCCATGAGGGACATCGACGCCATCAAGCCCCTGGGTGTGCAGTACTTCTGCACCGGGACGACGCCGGGCCACGGGGACATGATGGTGAAGGCGGTCGGGGTCCCCGTCACGGTCGGCGGCATGACGGTGATGCCCGGGGACATGGTGCACATGGACCTCCACGGGGTGGTGAAGTTCCCGGCGGAGTACAGGGAGGTGGTCCTCGTCAGGGCGAGGAAGCTGCTGGAGAGCGAGGCCGGGAGCGCCGCGTTCTTCAAGGACCCAGAGTTCAGCCTGGAGAAATGGAGAGACCGGTCCAGCCCGGGCTAATTATATAGTGACATGTAGCGAGTCCTTGCTGTCACCGTTTTTATTTTTTGACGTAATGTGCGTCGGGTCATGAGGCGCCGTACCATGCCCTGTATCTTGCGTTGGTGCATGGCAGGTACTCCTCCAGGTAGGGGTCGCGTTTCAACTATGGGGGCGTGTTCAACCCTAGGGTTGGAGCATGGTCAATCGATGATATCCTGATGCCCGTTTTTTATCCAAATTTCTCTGAAACTGGTTGTGTTGATAGAAACTAATATATCTGGTGAATATGGTTCAGGTACTCCTATCTGTGGAGAAAAATGACGGTGAAATACATAACGTTCATCGAGTTGACGAGGGAGTTCCTGCGGCTTCCAATGGAGGAGCGGAGGGGCTTCGTGCCGAGGTGGGGCCAGCTCGCGTCCAGGCATGGGGTGAAGGTCGTTTTCTGGGGTATGCCCATGGGCGTGAAGGAGAACGTCGTATGCGTGTTCGAGACGCAAGGCGACGATGAGAACTTCTTCAGGTTTCAGAGGGAGTGGCTTGGCCTGGGCACCCCTGAGGCGGGGAGATACGTCAAGAGCACCAGAACCATAACTGTGGTCTGAGTCTTCGGTTCATTCAACGTGTTTGAGGGTAGTTTAGATTACCATCAGCGTGATTGTGTTCTTTATCCCGGGGGTCCCTCTGATCTTCCTTATTATGATGTCGCTGAGTTCCTGTCTGTCGGCGAACTCGACCTTGGTTATCAGGTCGTAGATGCCGTAGACTATGTAGGTTTCCTTGATCTGGGGCAGGGTTTTCAGGGCCTTGAATACCTGTTCCTCGGACCCTAGCTCGGTGCTGATCATTACGTATGCGGAGGGCATTGGGTACCGTGAAGTGTGCTTGATGGAGCCCTTTAT
>CAZCKR010000135.1:0-4755 GCA_964499305.1 uncultured Candidatus Bathyarchaeia archaeon
CCTGGTCCTCCATGACCTTGGGGTCCAGCACGGCTATGCCCCTGCCGACTAGGTTCGGCGGAGCCTCTGCTACTCTTAAAGTGATTTTATCCATGAATGTTCCTCCTCGTTTACTCTACTTGGACGTCGACTCCATCATCCTCGGGTGCCTTGACCAGCTTGAAGGTGAGGTCGAGCACGCCGTTGTTGTAGGTGGCTTTGGCCGAGTCGAGGTCCACCTCCGCGTCGAGGGGTATCTCGGCGTCGTAGTCCTTGGTCTCGTTTCCCGCGGATATCCTTACACGGTTATCCGTCGCCTTGATCTTGATGGATTCCTTCGTGACGCCGGGCATCTCGACGAGGAGCCTTACTCTGCCGTTCTCCCTGTCTATGTCTACCTGGCTCAGGGTCTCCATCTTAGTGGGCTCCTCTAGGGTGAACCCGGTCTGGGGGAGCCCGGTGCCGAACTCCCTGACGACTGGCTTGCCGTCCGGCCCCATGGTCATCGTGTAGCCGTAGCTCCACGTCTTGACGTTAGGGTCGTTCGGGTCTATGGTCGGGTCCATCCCGAATCGTTTAAACATCCTCTCGATGATCTTGTCGAAGTCATCGTTTATCCATGACATATTTTTCGCTGGGGGTCTCTGGAGTACGCCCCAATATAAACTTTATGTCAAAATGTCATGTTTCTGACATTTTAATGGTGTGTTTTACATATGCCGCTGATATTGCCGTATACCTGACCGTATGTCATAAATTCTTATATGGCGCAGTTTTTCATTAAACAGTGATGTCCGCCAGACGGAGCTCAGTGCAGGAAGCTGTCAGGGTCATAATCACCAGGAACCCCTACCTCTACCGAGGCATCCGCATGCAGGTCGTGAACTACAGCGCCGCCGCCCGTTACATCCATGACGAGGTGGAGAGCCTATCGGGCAACGATGTGGACCCCAACACCATAGTCACAGCCATCATGCGTTTCTCACGCGAAGCCATAGAGGCTCAGCCCCTAGAGCACCGGGGAGCCCTCCACGGCTCACGGCTGAACCTGGAAACCGACATAAAGGACGTGACCATCAGGGCGTCACGGAGGGAGCAGGTGGAGATAGTCAAGCAGCTCACGGATCTGCAGGGGCAGGGCCTCAAGCTAAGGTTCCACCAGTTCCCTGAGAGCCTCAAGATAGTCACCACATCCGAGGCCATGACCCAGATCATGCAGGACCTCTGGCAGTACGAGCCGGAGATACGGGAGGGGTACACCGAGCTCAACATATCCATGGCCCAGGGAGACGACCGCTACGACAGGATAGCCCTCCTCAGCGACCTCCTCTTCAGGAACGGCGTGCACCTGGTGGACGCCTTCTTCAGCGGCGACGAGGCCAGCCTCATCCTCAGGGAGGAAGACGCCTCCAAGGCCTTCGAGGTGCTAAGAAGCCAGATCAGGTGACCCGGCGTCCCTGCGGGCAAGTATCATTGCCAACGCCACGCCGAGCACAGTTGCGGCTGCAGAGAACTGTAGGGCTCCTCTCACCCCTATTCTCTCCGCTATCACGCCAAGCATAACCGGGCCGACGATGCCGCCGATGTTCCCGAACATGCTGTAGACGGCCATGGCTGTAGCCTTGTGGTCTTTAGGCGCCTCCTCTGACACGTACACGTTTCCCGAGGTGAGGTAGACGCCGTAGGCTAAGCCTTGAACCCCCATCAAGACGCTCACCAACACAAGACCCGAAGAGTTGGAGACCGTGAACATCGTCGCCGCCGAGAGCAGCAGCCCGGCGGCCATCATATTCAGCGCCTTAAATCGTCTGGTGAGCGAGCCGACGGGGAGCCTCACCGCGGTGCTGGCTAAGCCCCTCGAGGTGAGCCCGATGCCTACATCCGCCTCGTCTAACCCGATGTCTGAGCCGTACACGGGGAAGAACAGGGTGACGGCGTTGAACATCAGGGAGTTGACGAAGTTAGCCACACCAGACGCGATTATCCTCGGGTCTCTGAGGAGTTCGGTGAGCCCAGCTCGGACCTCAGTCTTGCCGCTCTCCCTCACCCTGTTCTCCTTTACCATTAATAGGAGCAGAAGCCCGAGGACGGCGAACCCGCTGCTGATCTTGAAGCTGAGGCTTGGGCCGACGAGCTTGGCGGCGAAGCCGCCGACGAGGGGGCCTAGGGTGAAGCCGAGGCCCATCGACGTCATATAAATGCCTTGGGCCACGTTCCTGAAGCCCTCCTCCGAGACCTCGGACATCAGCAGGAAGCCGTTCCCGAAGATGAGGCCCACGCCGAGGCCTAAGGCAACCCTGATCGGGTACAGGTGGTACGGGCTCTGAGCCGCCATGTATGTGAGAGGAACCACGATGAACAGTATGAGCCCCGGCACCATCATGCGTCTACGCCCGTACCTGTCGGAGAGCCGGCCAAGCGGCAGCGAGAGAAGAAGCATGGTCAATGCCGCCACGGAGCCGTATGAGCCCAGCATGCTCAGGGACGCCCCGACGCCCTTGGCGTATCCCGGGAAGATGGGTATCACGGTGCTGTGGCTCGCGTCCGTGAAGAAGATGGCCAGGCTCAGCAACACGACGTCACGCGAGAGCCCCGGCCTATCCATGGTGTCTGATCATTGACGCGTCGAAGTTATGAAACCTTCTTGCCTGTTCTCTCCTGAGGATGAACCTCTGCCCGTCGAAGACGTTCGTGTAGGGGACTCCATGGGCATTCATCTGAGTTGGCGAGTCAACTCGACGATCCTCTGGATGTTGATGGTCTCCTCCGTGTACCAACGCCAGCCCCTCTCCTCGCATACGCTCCTCATCCTTGGGCTCGGGTTGAGGGCTATGGGAAGCCCGACCAGCCCCAGCGTCTCCGCGTCCTGATCGGAGTCACCGAAGGCCACCGATCGACTTAGATCTATGCCATGTTCCACGGCTATTCGTCTCGCCGCCTCTGCCTTGACCTCGCCGAGTATCAGGTTGCTCTCCACCCTCCCGGTGTACACGCCTTCCTCTTTCTCGAATATGGTCCCGTACTCGCTGTGAAACCCAAGGCCGTGTAGACACCTGATCGGCTCGATGGGTGAACCGGACAAAGCGATGACGCGGTCCGCGGTCGCCCTCATCGCGGCGACGAGCGCCCGGCTGTACCAGAGCAGGGTTTTGGGGACATGGTTCATCATGAAGGCCTCTGCGTGGGACTCGACGAGCTCCACCTCCACTCCCCTCAGCGACTCGGCGAAGAGGGCGGGAACCTTCTCCGCCGTATCCCTGTACGAGAGCTCTCCCCGTATGTTCCGGTCTGAGATATCGGTGATCTCACCTGTGTACCTTCCATCGACGATCCTGTGCTCAGCAAGATATTCGTGGAAGCTCCGTATGATGAATCCCCTCAGGAGAGTGCCGTCGATGTCGAAGAGGGCGCAGCTCAGCATACCATCAATCAAGTCTTGTCTGAACCTGTTGATAGGTTTTTATTGGCGTCGGTGGGGTTTGGTTTATGGCTGAACGCTGGGAGGCCCGGCTGCCTTTCTTCTACGGCTGGGTGGTCTTCGTGTTGACGTTCCTCATCTACATGTTCATGTATGGGCTCAGGTACAGCGTCGGCATATTCTTCACGCCCATACAGCAGGAGTTTGGGTGGAGCACCGCGGCGACGGCCAGCGGCGTCACCATCTTCTTCTGGGTCTACGCGTTGAGCGCCCCCTTCGTGGGCAACCTAGCCGACCGCATAGGCGTCAGGAAGACGGTCCTGCTCGGTGGGCTGCTCCTCGGGGGAGGCGGAGCCATGGTCTCGTTCATCACGGAGCTCTGGCAGCTCTACGTGGTGTGGGGTGTGATCGCGGCCATGGGCTCGGCCGCCCTCTACGTGGTCCCTACAATGGCGTTGAGCAAGTTCTTCCACAGGAAGCGCGGGATGACCGTGGGCTGGAGCAGTGTCGGAGTCAGCGCTGGCCAAGCCGTGCTGATCCCCATCGTCGCGTCCTTCATCCCGATCCTTGGCTGGAGGATGTCCATCAGGGCGCTCGGCCTCGTCGTCATGATCGTCACCGCCGTCATCGGGTACCTGTTTCTGCGTGAAGACCCGGAGAGCCTGGGGCTTCACCCAGACGGCGACGACGCGCCTATCATGGGTGACGAGGAGAAAGGGACCCCAGGGGAGGTCAACTGGACGCCCAGGGAGGCCGTGTCCACCACGTGCTTCAGGCTGACGGCGATCTCCTACTTCTTCGCCGTCGGCGGCATCATTTCGATCCTGACGTTCGTGGTGCCCCACATGATCAAGATAGGGATACCGCCGCTGCAGGCGAGCGCAGCCTTCGGCGTCATCGGCCTCATGAGCGCCGCCGGCAGCTTCGTGTTCGGCATCGTCTCCGACAGGTACGGTAGGAAGATCACCATACTGCTCACCACGGGCGGCATGGCCGTCGCCTTCCTCGTGGCCACCCTAATACCGGCGAACATCACCCTGCTCTACGCGTGGGCGGTCCTATACGGCGTGTCCTACGGCGGGGCCCCGGAGCAGTACGCCGCCATAACAACAGACTACTTCGGCAGAAGGTACAACACGACTCTCTTCGGCATCATGACCCTCGCCGGAGGCCTGGGCGGAGGACTCTTCCCCTTAATAGGAGGCTGGCTGGTGGACTTGACCGGCAGCTACTATACCACCCTGCTCTTCCTAGGCGCCATGATGGCTCTGGCGACCCTCACCACATACCTAGCGAAGCCCCCAGGGAGGCCTAGCCCTCCAGCTCCCTGAGCATCTTCTCCAGCTTGTCCGGGTCGG
>CAZCKR010000136.1:0-4736 GCA_964499305.1 uncultured Candidatus Bathyarchaeia archaeon
CTCCTCAACGCCGAGATAAGCAACTACCCCTTCACCACCAAGGAGCCCAGAGCCGGCACCGCCTACGTCTGCGACGCCTGTGTCTGCAGGGAGCTCGACGTAGAGGACAGCCCCAAGAACAGCGCCTGCATAGACGGCTGGCGCTACGTCCCCATAAGGATCATCGACGTCCCCGGGCTCCTCAAGGACGCATGGAGGGGCCGCGGCCTCGGCAACAGGTTCCTATCCGCCATCGGGCAGGCAGACGCCCTCATCCACGTCGTGGACGCCTCGGGCAGCGTCGACGAGGAGGGCGGCATCAGCAGCCCGGGCAGCGGCAACCCCGTCCAGGACTTCATGGAAATCGAGATGGAGATGGAGCTCTGGATCAGCCACATAATCGACAGGAACAGGCAGCACATAGAGCGCGAAGCCCAGAAGACCAGCATAGAGGAGGGCCTCACAAAGGCCCTCACAGGGATAAAGACGAGGGCCCAAGACGTAGCCCAGGCCCTCGCTGACGCCGAGCTGGCCGACACGCCCTTCACAGAGTGGACCCCCGAGGAGACGCTGGCTTTCAGCGGCAGCCTCCTCCCCGTAGCCAAGCCGACGCTGCTCATTGCCAACAAGATGGACCTGCCCACCGCCGAGGACAACCTGGAGAAGCTCATAGAGTACCACAGCGAGGGACTGGTAGCGGCTTGCAGCGCCGAGGCCGAACTCGCTCTCCGCCGCGCAGACCAGAGCGGCCTCATCAAGTACGCCCCCGGCCAGGAAAAGTTCACCGTCGTCGACGAGGACAAGCTCACCCTGGAGCAGAGGAAGGCCATAGACTACATCGAGCAACGCGTAATGTACAAGTACATGCGCACAGGCATCCAGCACGCGCTGAACACCGTAGCCTTCAAGCTCCTCCGCCGCAACATGGTGTACCCCGTCAGCGACGAGGACAGGTACAGCGACGGCCACGGTAACATCCTGCCCGACGCCCACCTCATGCCCCACGACGCCACCCCCCTCGACCTCGCCGAGACCGTCCACACACGGCTCGCCGAGAACTACATCCTCGCCATAGACGCCCGCACAGGGCTCAGGCTCCCCAAAGACTACACCCTGAGACACCGCGACATAGTCAAGATAATGACCCAGAGACGAGGCAAACAGAAGTAGCGAAACAGATCTGACCCGTAGCAGGTCACGGCGAGACCACGGGAAGAGGAGCACCTGAACGGTTTCTAGGCGAAGTACCCCTGCGCATAGTCGCTGAACCCTACGTTACGCGTGAGCCCCACGAGGATCAGCCCCAGGAGAACCATCTCGAAGAACGCCTTCACCACGATCTGGACAGCTATGGCTGTAGCCAAACCGGCGGGCAGGCCGGCTACCACCGGCAGCACGTACCTGAACAACGCCAATGTCAGAAGAGCCTCGGGCACGTAAGCGACGACCGTGGAAGCCACCAGCCGCAGAGGACTACCCTCCACGTACAGCCGCCTGAAGACATAGCCGGCGGCGACCCCAGTCATGGCCTTGCCCAGCGGCAGGCCGACCCCAGTCACGACGTTGCCCTTGCTGAACCCGAACTCGAAGGCAGCCACTAGCCCCGATAGGAGACCAGTGAGGCCACCCACGATGGGCCCGCCGAAGAGGGCCGCTATGAAGGTGGAGAGGTGGCTCAGGTCCAACGCGAGGGACACGGTCACTGGGCCCAGCGGTATGTTGGGGGCCAGCGGAGTCAGTTGGATGGAGAGGAAGCTCAGCGCGTTCCCGAGGGCGGCCATGGTGGCCGCGAAGGCAAGGGTCTTGGATTCTATCCGTGGATGCATTGATGATCCCAGGGATAACGGGGCTCTCCACAAAAATACAGGTTGCTACCTAAAATTTAGTAAAGTCTGCATCTTTCGATGAGCCTCTCCAGCGCCGCGACGGCCCTCCCGGCGTCCACCTTCTTCACAAGTATATGGTCCCTGAGGTAGGTGGAGAGGGCGTATATGCTGACCCCCTCGTCGGCCAGCACAGAGGAGACCACGGAGAGGAACCCGACCAGGGAGAGGTCTAGGACTATGTCGAAGGTGATCAGCGTGTAAGGCCCCTCCACCCGGTACGACCTGAACCCGTCCTTGAGCCTCCCCCACTCCGACTCCCTGAGGACCACGGAGACCTCCTCGTGGTCGTAGGTGACTGAGCCCCACGGCTCCAGGCCCTTGAACGCCTCACGGGCGCGCTCCTCCTCGGCCCCGTCTATGCTCACGACGACGTAGTCGTCGGGGTGGGTCTTCACCACGGTGGAGGCGAACACCGGCCTCATCTCGGGGCTGGGCTCAACGGGCATCAGCCCAGCTCCTGAATCCTCTTGCCGCGGCTCGTGAGCTCCACGATCTTGGCGGTGAACCTCCTGTTGCGCGTCTTGAGCTCCTTGAGGAGAGCCTTGGGCTTCTCCGGGCTTATCATGTATATGTCGAGGCCGACGAAGAGGTTCATTATCTTGTCCTCGGCGTTGGTGTAGTCCTTGAACTTGAAGCCCGACTTGCGGTAGCCGGTGGAGGCGTCCATGGCGTAGTTCTTGGCGTCGCTGCTTATCTTCTCGTCCAGCCGGAGGTAGACCTCGGCCCTATCGATCTCCATGTAGGGCAGCACCTTTCTTCTATGCAGGAAGCGGGCTATGGAAAGCCCCTCATCCTCAAGCCTGTAGGTGCTCCTGTACACCGGGAAGAAACGGGGGATGACCACGGAGAGGAAGAGGGCGCTGAACGTGACCAACAGCTCCTCCAGGAACGCCGCCGAGTTGACGCTGACGGCCCCGGTCTGAACCCGCATGAGCATCTGGTAGAGGTTCCACCCGAAGAGAGGCATGTTGAACGCGGGGACGAGGTACCCCAGCAGCCTCCTCCTGAGCATGAGCTGCACAGCAGGTATCTCTTCGCCTCCAGCCTCAGCCAAACCTATCCCCCAGAAATACGGCTCTGCGAATAAAAAAGGCACCATCCAAGCACATTAATAGACAGGGCCGCGAAGTATTCCGTTATGACCGTAACCGTGCTCCGGCTCGGCCACCGGCCGCAGAGGGATAAACGCCTAAGCACCCACCTCCTCCTAGCCGCCAGGGCCTTCGGGGCCGACGGAGCCATCTACGCGGGCACCCAGGACCCGAGGCTGGAGGAGAGCGTCGCCAAGATAGTGGAGGACTGGGGGGGCGGGTTCACGGTGCAGTACACGGACAGCTGGCGTGGAACAGTTAAGGCTTGGCAGGGCGAGGTGGTGCACCTGACCATGTATGGGCTCCCGGTGCGGGAGGTCATCCAGGAGATCAGGGCGAGCCCCGACTCCAAGCTCGTGGTGGTGGGCGGCCCCAAGGTGCCCCGCGAGATATACGACTTGGCCAAGTGGAACGTCTCGGTGACGACTCAGCCCCACAGCGAGGTCAGCGCCCTCGCGGTGTTCCTGCACATGCTCTTCGGCGGCGAGGAGCTGGAGAAAAGTTTTGAGGGCGCCCGCCTCAGAATCAAACCCATGGGCCGCGGAAAGGAAGTCGAGACGCTCAGCAAAGATTAAACACCGCGGAATGGCATAGTGTTTAGGATAGTAGAAGTCATGGCGTCGATCTACACTGTGAACGAGGAGACACTGCTCAACATAGCGCGGGTCCTCGGCGGCGAGGACGGGGTCAAGATAATCGAGGTCCTCAACGACAGGGAGAACATAACGGTCGAGGAGCTGACTGAGGTCACGGAGATACAGATAAACAACGTGAGAAAGCTTCTCTACAGGTTCTACAACCACAGCCTCGTGACCAACAGGCGTTTCAGGGACAAGGAGACGGGGTGGTTCATCTTCCAGTGGAGCCTCCAGCCCGAGCTGGTCGAGGCCTACGTGCACAGCACCAAGCAGAAGATACTGAAGAAGCTGGAGACCAGGCTCGAATACGAGGTCACCCACGAGTTCTACCACTGCGGAAACCCCCAGTGCCCCAACACCACCTTCGAGGACGCCATGGAAACGGTGTTCCACTGCCCGTTCTGCGAGGAGCCGCTGCACAGGGTGGACAACGCGCCTGTCGTCGAGTTCCTGGAGAAGAAGATAGCCGAGATCAAGGAGGAGCTGGAGACCTGACCGTCCCCAGCCGGGACGAGGCTGTCGACATACTTCACCGGGTCGGCTGCCCCAGCCACATCGTCGACCACTGCCTAAACGTGTCGAAGATAGCCGTCAGGATAGCGCGGCGGCTCAAGGAGAAGGGCCACATGGTAGACGTGGAGCTCGTGGAGATAGGCGCTATACTGCACGACATCGGCCGCAGCAAGACCCATGAAACCGACCACGCCGCGGTAGGCGGGAACATGGTCAGGCAGCTGGGCATCGCGGAGCCGGTGGCACGCATAGTGGACAGGCACATCGGGGCGGGCATACCGGAGGCCGAGGCCAGGGCCCTCGGGCTACCCGAAGGGGTATACGTCCCGGAGACCCTGGAGGAGAAGATAGTGTGCTACGCGGACAAGCTCATCGCGGGCTGGCGCGAGGTGGACATCAGCGTCACCATAGACGACTTCGCCGAGAAGATGGGGAGAGACCACCCGGCCATAAAGAGGCTGTGGAGCCTGCACCACGAGATGGAAGCGCTGCTGAACGGCTGATGTGAAACAGTTTTAAGTTTAATGTTTACCCCTTTTGGTGGTGTGGGCCGGTCGTCCAGCCTGGTCAGGACGCCGCCTTTACGAGGCGGAGGTCGCCGGTTCAAGTCCGGCCCGGCCCACCATTCC
>CAZCKR010000137.1:0-4710 GCA_964499305.1 uncultured Candidatus Bathyarchaeia archaeon
AGATCGGCCTTCATTGTCTCACCGGTCTCCAGGTCCAGGGTCAGGAGCTCGGACGCCCCCTCTACGTTCACCTCGTAGTTGATGTACCTGCCGTTAGGGGAGACGGTTAGTCCCTCTACGTCCCAGCTTGGGGCGGCGAGTTCCTCAAGCTCCAAGGTGTCAGTGTCGAGCCTCGCCAGGTAGAGGAAGTCGGAGCCGGCGTCCGTGGCCACGTAGACGGACCCCCCGTCCCTTGAGTAGCAGGGGGTGAAGTACCGGGCGTCTTCGCTGGTGGGGTGGAGGTTTCTCGCCTCTCCGTCCTCCACATCTATCTCCAGTAGCTGGTTCCTGAAGGAGCTCTGCATCCGGCTGCAGAGAGCCCTCCCCCCGTCGGGGGAGAAGGATAGGCCCCGGAGATATCCTGGCTCGTCGTTCTCCCAGATGAGCGTTGCCTCCCCGTCGAGGGGCTGCAGGTAGGCGTCGAAGAGGCCGGGGTGGCGCCGGTTAGCGGCGAAGAGGATGCGGTCGTCCTTGGACCACTCGCCGGGGATGTGCATAGCCTCCTCGTGACCCTCGCTGAGGAGGGCCTCGGAGCCGTCCTCGCCCAGCAGGTAGATCTGGGCTTTCTCGTTGCCCCCGACGTCCCTCCCGAAGAGGAGCCTCCGGTCCCCGGGGCTGGGCGGGGCCCTGATCCACTGCACCCGTTCGGGCTCGAAGGTGAGCTGCTCAGGCCAGTAGACCTTCTCGCCCTCCTGGTCGACGTCTACTCTCCAGGCTTGGGGGATGCCCGTTATGTTCGTGACGAAGGCTACGCTCCTCCCTTCCGGGTAGAACTGGGGGAGGGAGGCGGCGCGGATGTTCAGGTACCGGGAGAACGCGTATGTTCCTTTCTCAACCATGTATGGACACTAACAGAAACTTCCACGACCCCCGTTATAGCGGTTTCCCGGGGGAGATTCGAACCCCCGTCGAAGGATAAGCCCTCTCCCGTCGTTTCAGTCGGATATCAATTGAAAAATATGAGGAAGGGGTTCCGGTTGGTCTCCTATCAGTATTTCTGGTACTTCTGTTCCCTTGGGGGCGACTTCTTCAGGTCCATGCCCAGCATCTCACCGAGCTGGGCGTACGCCGGCTTGAGGTCGTACTCCTCCTTGTACTCCTGGAGCATGGGTATCCCCCAGTTGTGCTCCTGCAGGAACCGGGTGCCCTCGATGAAGTCGGGGAGCATCTCCGGCAGCAGCGAGAACATGATCTCGTCGTCCTGGGCCATGGCGAGGCGGCGGTCCCCCTTGCAGGGGATGGCGACGTTGCACTCCCCGGTGAGCAGCGGCGGAACCACGGCGTAGTTGCAGACCGCGTGCCCCGAGAGCTGGCTGTGGACGTCCCTGCCGTCTATCCAGTTCTTGACGATGAGGAGCTGGCTCATCTGCATGCCGTTCACGTGCATCGTGACGACCTGGGGCATGAAGCTGCAGGTGTTCACCGGCGCCACGGCGATGCCCTTGTACACGCCGTACTCCAGGTGGGGCATGTTCCTGCACCACTCCCCCGCGTCCTCCAGCGTCCTGACGCTGTCAGGGTACCTGTGGTTCCCCTCCTCGAAGTAGGGGATGCTCTCCGCCAGGCCCAGGCCTATGACGGGCTCGAAGCACCACATGTCCTCCTTGAACATCGCGACGGTTTGGCCGTCCCTCTGGGCCTTGGCGAAGGCCTGGCAGAGGCTGAACTTGTGCCCCCAGTCCCGGGTCGGGATGACGGCGTCCCCGGGGACGTCCTCCCTATCCTTCAGCATCTTCACGGCTATGGGGTGGACCCTCATCCGGAGCCACCGCTCAAGCTCGGTTCCTAGCTCGTGGACCTCTTCTAACGTAACCATGGTTAACCATCTACGGTGGAGACATTGTGCTGAAGATAATAAAAAACCGACCCTGGTTTCTCTGTCTATAAGGTTGTCAGCGGCTCGATCAATGATGAGACGTCGCCAAGCTTCTCCAGCTCCGACACCGCTCCGAGGAACTCCTCCACGTTCTCCATGGGCACCGGCTTAGCCGAGTAAGCGGTGCAGCCCCTGAACTTCTCCTTGACTTCGTAGAGGCTCATGGGGGCGTGGGGGCTCCCCCTCACGTGCTCGACGAGCCTCACATGGGTTTCTCCGCCTGTGGTCCTCACCTCGACGATCTCGGGCGCTATCTCCCTCCCGTACCGCGCCTCGATCCCCGGGTCGACCGTGGCCTCCACTCTCTGAGCCATCTCCAGTACCTCCGGGTCCCTGATGCTTTCCTCCGTGAAGGTGTCAATGGAGACTCCTCCCCTGACTATGGCGGCCGCGACGGTGAATGGGACGCTGAACTGGGCGTCTACCACGCTGCGGGGGCGGCGTTTAAGCTCGCTGGGCTCGCAGACCAGGTTGTAGGCCTGCCTGTTGAGGCGCACCTCGACGGCTTCCACGGCTTCTGGCTTGACGCCTTCCTCGTTGACTATGCCCAGAGCCGCCTCTATGGCCTGGTGCGTCCATTTGCAGCAGGGGTAGGGCTTGATGCTGGTGTTGACTATCTCGTACCTTTCGCCCAGGCCGTCGAGGAGGGCTCCCCTCTCGTACTCTCCGCGGTGGTACACCGGATAGTACCCGAACCTCCCCTCCAGCGCCTCCCTGGGGCCGGTGACCCCGCTCATGGCGAGCAGGGCTGACGTTATCCCGGCCTTGGTGGTGAGGCCCTGCTGCACCCTGACCACCGTCGCCCCCTCTATGATGCTCTGCTGGTTCCCGGATGCCTGGCTGTACGCTATCCCCAAGGCGTTCAGCGTCTCGTCCGCGTCTAGACCGAGGACCCTGCTGGCCGCGGCCGCCGACCCGAAGGCCCCGCACTGCCAGGTCGTAGACATCCCGCTCACGTTGGGTCCCCTGGTGGGGGCCATGCCCAGCCTGCACGTCAGGTCCACACCGAGGACGACGGCCGCCATGAACTCCCTTCCCGTGACTCCGCCGCGGAGCTCGGCCGCGGCGAGGGCGGCGGGAACCACGGAGACTGAGGGGTGCAGGACGGCGGCCTCGTGTACGTCGTCGAAGTCCCTCGCGCGGCCCATGACGCCGTTTACGAACCCCGCGTCCGGCGCCGTCACCCTGTCGCCGTGGACGAGGACCCGGCTCTCCCCACGGCCTGCCCACCCCCTCACGAGGCCCAGCACCTGCCGGGACTCGGGTGAAGAGGAGCCCGCGATGATCACGCCGAAGAGGTCGGTTACCACCTTCTTCGCGGCGGATACGGCGCTGTCCGGAATATCCGTGTAGGCGGCGTCGGCTACGTGTTCAGCTATTTCCTCGGCGGCGTCCATGCATAGTCACCCAAGTAGATTCTACCTCCTCACCCATATTTTAAGACATAAAAGTAAACAGGACGGAGACACCCATGATAGATGATCATGGAGAACCAGAGGGAAGAGAACATGACAGACATCTTATCCGAGGTCAGGGACGCGCTGATGGAAGAGATATCGGATATAGACGATATCCGCGTTGAGAGGGTGTGCCTCGGGCTGGGCTACTCCGGTTTGAAGCTTGACACCGGCCACGCAGGCGTCTGCAACACCCTGACATCCGAGGCCGCGCTGGAGTGCTGCGAGGTTCTCCGGGACGCGGGCACATTAGCGGGGAGACCCGTGACGGAGTTCCTCGGCATGATCGAGTCCTGGGACTTCATCGAGCGCGTCATCGGCGTCTCGGCTCTGAACGCGCTTTCACAGATCGTGTTCGAGAAGTATCCAGACAGATACCTGGTGGAGGAGAGGAACCTCGTCGACGTGGTGGAGGTGACACGGGAGGACACCGTCGTCATGGTGGGCCACATAAAGCCGTTCACGCCGGTCTTCAGGGCCAAGGCTAAGGAGCTGTACATCTTGGAGAGGAGCCCCCACAGGGAGGAGGGCGTGCTTCCTGACACGGCTTGCGAGCAGCTGGTGCCTGAAGCCGACGTCGCCGTGATAACCGGGAGCGCCCTGGCCAACGGCACGTTGGATCGACTTCTCGAGCTGGCGGGGGACGCCAGAACCGTCGCTATAGTCGGTCCGACTGCAAGCTGTCTCCCGGAGCCGCTGTTCAGAAGGGGCGTCGACTACGTCGGAGGCATACGGATACGTGACGCCGATATGGCGATGCGTATACTGTCGGAGGGCGGCGGGACGCCGCAGCTTAGACGAGCGGGGGAGTTCGTGACTTTTAGGGCGGGCTAGGTCTGGCTAGCCTTCGACCGCGTACCTTAGTGCCTTGTCGGCGTGGATGACGGCTGTGTCGAAGAGCTTGACGTCGGTGTGCTCGGGCCTGACCAGGAGCGGTATCTCTGTGCATCCCAGCACTATTCCCTGGGCGCCTCTCTCCACCAGTCCGTCTATTATCTTCAGGAACCTGTCGCGGGAATCCTTTAGGAGGTTTCCCTTGGCCAGCTCTTGGAAGACGACTGTGTTTATGTAGTCTCTATCGTCCTTGTCTGGGACGAGCGCCTCGATGCCGTGCCGTTTCAGACCGTCTACGTAGAAGGGTTTCTCCATGGTGAACCGGGTTCCCAGGAGCCCCACCGTCGTGAGGCCCTGCTCCTTGACGGCTTCAGCGGTGGCGTCGACGATGCTGATGAGCGGCACCGGGGACCGTTCCTGGAGCTTGTCGTAGAGTATGTGCATGGTGTTGGTGGCTATGACCGCGAAGTCGGCGCCCGCGGCGTCCAGCCTCTCCAGGCCGTC
>CAZCKR010000138.1:0-4613 GCA_964499305.1 uncultured Candidatus Bathyarchaeia archaeon
GTTTTAAAACAGCAGAAAAGTATGAGGGTGTGAAAGAGATGAGCGAGTCCATCAGCACAGTGCAGATATTTGCTTATCTGGTCGCCATAATACCCAGCGTCTACTTCCTGTACAGGATCGTCCGCGAGTTAATATACTATATCAACAGGGACGACTCGGATATCCTCTAAGGATATGTCCGAGGAGCGCACAAAGTTCTGCCCCCACTGCGGGACCATGATACCCTACGAAGACTCGTACTGCCCAGCATGCGGAGAGCCGCAGCCCGTCCTCGAAGGAGTACGCAGGAAACCCGTCAAGAAGACCTGGATCGCCGTCCTACTGTCGTTACTCGTCACCGGGCTAGGCCACTTGTACCTGGGTAGGCGGAGGAGAGGGATAACCATATTCGTCATGACGCTGGCCGTCGGTGGCGTCGCCAGCCTCTACTTCACCTACGACCAAGTCATGCTAATAGGCTTGTTCTTCGCTTTGTTCTCGGCCTACGACGCTTACCTCCTGTCCCATGCCCAAAGCTGACGGCGAGACTTACGGATTACATCCTTTAAATCCAAGGATGCATTCAATGGAAGTGAATACGAGATGCGATACGAGATAAAGTACCAGCCCTCCTACAGCTTGCTGGAGGTGGAGCTCGACCCAAACGAGAGGATCACAGGCGAGGCGGGAGCCCTGACCTACATGACCCCTAGCATCGACGTCCAAACCAGGAGAAGGGAGCAGAGCATCTTCGGCACCCTCAAGACCAGCATCCTTGGAGGCCAGAGCCTCTTCGTGACGGACTTCACCGCGAGGGGCGGCCCCGGTAAACTGGCCCTCGTCGCGGCGCCCATAGGGGACATCACCAAGCTCGAGGTCACACCGGGCAAGGGGTGGATCATCCAGAAGTCGGCGTACCTCGCCTCCACGCAGGACATCGATCTCGACGTCCGGTGGGAGGGGTTCAGCCGCGGCCTGTTCGGGCAGGGCCTCTTCATGGTGAAGACCACGGGTGACGGCGACCTGTTCATAAACACCTTCGGCGCCATAGACAAACACGAGCTGGCGCCCGGGGAGCAGCTCATAGTGGACAACTTCCACCTTGTGGCTTTCAGCGACACCTGCGAGTACGAGGTGAGGAAGTTCGGTAACTGGAAGGAGACCATCCTCAGCGGCGAGGGCTTCGTCACCCACATCGAGGGCCCGGGCGAGGTTTACATACAGACCAAGAACCTCAGGGAGTTCGTGGACTGGCTCTGGGTGCTGCTGGGGCCGAGGGTCGCATCGAGGCAGTCAAGATAGAGCCGAGATGATCGACACCGTCTACTTCGACAACTGGAACACCCTGGTCCAGGCCCCCGACCTCATGAGGCGGGGCAGCAGCACCGAGAAGTTCCACGGGTACCTGGAGAGCCGAGGCGTCGACGTGCCCTACGGGCTCTTCACCGAAGTATACAGGCCCATCGCCAGGAGGCATACACAGGAAGCCGACGCGGACGGCTACAGGGAGCTCGACTACGAGAAGCGCATCGAGAGGGCCTTCGCCGAGCTGGGGCTGGAGGACACGGACGAGCTGGCCAGAGGCGCTTGGAGGACGTACCTCGACGAGTGGCCCAGACAGACCGAGTTCTTCCCCGAGACGCCCGGCATACTCGACTCCTTGAGAGGCAGGTACAAGCTGGGCGTCATCACCAACTACATGGATGGCCACACGTGCCAGCTGGTCTTCGATAAGCTGGGGTACAGGGAGATGTTTGACGCGCTCGTAGTCTCGGCAGAGGTGGGATATAGGAAGCCGTCGCGGATCATCTTCGAGCAAGCCCTAAAGGAGACGGGGTCGAGGCCGGAGAACTGCGTCATGGTGGGGGACATGTACGAGGCCGACATCGTGGGCGCCAACAACATGGGCATGAATAGCATCCTCATCGATGTATACGACAGCCAGCACGAGCACTACGGCGAAGCCACCGTGGCCATCAAAGACATATCCGAGTTGCCAGCCGCCCTCGAGGAGATTATTGTGACGGCATAGTAGTTCACGCCACCAGCCCATGCAGGGCAACATGGAATGGAATCTAAATATTTTTAAATAGTATAGATGAAATTCTACTTTATAGTGTCAGTATTGAATATGGTTCAGAATAAAATTGATGAGTTGGATGAGCTTATACTCGTTGAGTATCAGAAGGATGCGGGTGTCGCCTACAACGCCTTAGCGGAAAAGCTAGGCCTACCGACTTCGACTGTGTTCAACCGCATTAAAAGGATGTCTCAAGCAGGCATTATAAAAAAAATTGTACCCATCATCGACCCCGTCGCCCTCGGCCTCACAACAACCGCATGGATCAGGATGGGGGTCGACCTAAAGGTTGACTGTTGCAAGGTGGCAGAAAAACTCGCGGAAAATTCCAAGCTTCTAGAGGTTCATGAGGTCGCGGGCGACTGGGACATCTTGGCCAAGGTCAAGGTGAAGAACAACCTGGAGCTTCACGATCTAGCCAAAGAACTGTACAAGGTGCCTGAAGTGACGCGGATATCTTCGCTCATCGGCCTCAAAACCGTGAAGGAGTCACACGGGCTCCCCATAGGAGAGTATCGTGTTGAGAGCGTCAGCGGCGAGAAGGAGGAATAATCGTGCAGACAGAGCTTGAGAAAAAGGAGTTACTTCTGAAACTATCGAGCAACATCTTGAACGCGCTGCTCGACGGCCTCAGCCTGACAGACCAAGAGACCCGTCAGGAGATAATGAGGATGTGCGGCGAGGCCTGCGCCAGAGAGGCGCACTGGGGCCCCGCGACGGAGATCGCCGAGAGGATAGCCGAGGAAGAAGACGACGTCGAGAGAGTCCTGGAGAGGGTCAACGACGAGATACTTTGGTGCGGCGAATGGGTGATGCACGGAGACCGCATCGAGTCTACGTGCAGCGAGTGCGGCTGCTCCCTGGTGAGGTTCGGCGTCGTGAAGAACGCCGGGGTCTTCTGCAACTGCTCTAAGGGGTGGGTTCAGACCATATTCTCCAAGCTGCTGAAACAGCCGGTAAGAGTAGATCTTGAGAAGGCAATTGGGTTCGGCGACGACGAGTGCAGATACATAGTTCACCTGGAGGCTGGTTAAGAATGAGCTACCTCATCGACATAGACGATACCCTGGTATCCACGAGGAAGAGGACTCAGGGCCTGTGGAAGCATGTTCTCGGGTGCGTGGTCCCGCTTGGTGAGATAGAGACTTTGACGGCGCGTCAAATATTCGAGAGATACGCCACAGAGGAACAGAAACCGTCGAGGAGGGACCTGCAGAGGCGGTTCACGGAGACCATGCTCTGTAAAAACATGGAGGGGATCAGGCTAATGGAACTGGACGAGCCGATTCCACACGCAGCCGATGTTCTCCAAGGCTGGTGGGAAGAAGCAGAGATAGTTTACATCACGGGCCGACTTGAACGCATAAGGATGGAGACCGTCTCCCAGCTGCGGAGGTTCGGGTTCCCCGTCGAAAACACGGAGTTGGTCATGTTCAAGGAAGAGGACTGGGGAAAGGGCGGGCTAGGCGAAGCCAGGAGAGCCCTACTAGACGAGGTTGTCAGCACCCAAAGCATTCAACGCGTCGTCGACGACTTCCCGGGATATTTCACGGTCTACAGGGATTATGGCATCCCCGAGAGGATTGGTCTGCTTCAGTCGAAGATGCATCAACCATCTGATTTCCTTGAGAGGGGCGCTACGAAGGTTGTTAAAAGCTGGACCGAGTTAGTCGAGTGAATTCACCTCCACCATTTTTTAAACACGTCCCCAGGGAGGTAACGTCCCCCTAGGCCCTCTCTCTAACCAGTCTCGGCATCTCTCTCAGATCCTTGACTATTCTGCTGCATCCGCCATCCATGAGCCGTTGGGCCCACGCGTCGTCCCGCCAGTAGCCTAAGAACTCCACCCCCGCCGCGTCCGCGGTCTGGAGATCCGTCGTGGTGTCTCCTATGAACAACGTGTCCACCGGGTCCACGCCGAGGAGCCGGATGGTGTATAGGAGGTGCCTGGGGTCGGGCTTAGGGTAGGGAACGTCGTCCCGTGCAACGACCTGGTGGAAGAAGCGTAGCATGTCGTACTTCTTCAGGCCGCGGAGGGTGTACTCCCGGTGGCTCCGCGTGGCGACACCGAGGCCGAGCCCCGCCCGGTGTAGCTCCGCGACGGCCTCCCTGGCGTAGGGCTTCAGCTCCATGTTGGCGAGGGCCTCCAGCTCGATGTCGTTCATTATGGTCTCCATCTCGGCCATGGTCGCCTCCAGGCTCGCCTCGGGTAGTCCATACTCCCGGAGGGTGGCGGCTCCGCCTCTGATGACTTGATAGACTTTGCGGCGGTCCTCCAGTGGCTCGGGGAGCCCCCGGGAGGCTAGGAGGTCCCTGATCCTGTTGCCCATCTTCTCGTAGTCTATCTTGCTGTCCATGAGGGTCCCGTCTAGGTCGAATACCACTGCCTTCACGGGGCGCATGGCTTATTCTCCTGTGGTTGTGGCTTATGAAGCGTTCCAATAACTTTTAATGAGTAGGCTGGGGATGTTGATGGGTGAGGGCTGGTAGTTCAGGGGTATGAATGCCTGGTTTGCAACCAGGAGGTCGGGGGTTCAAATCCCCCCCAGTCCAC
>CAZCKR010000139.1:0-2673 GCA_964499305.1 uncultured Candidatus Bathyarchaeia archaeon
TCCGCGTACTGCTGGATGACCTCCTGGTTCTGCGCCTGCAGCGTGTCGTACCCCATCTGTATCGTGTTGATCTGGACCCTCAGGATCGCGAAGTCGGACACGATGGTGTCGTAGTCCAGTATCTGGAACGCTTTCGCCGCTTCCACCACGCCGTCAATGCTCAGCTCCACGGTCCATACGCCTTTCTTGTTCTCGGCGGATGTGCCGTAGATGTATATCGAGTCGAACACTATCCCCCATTCCTCGCCCTCTAGCTGGACGACCTCCGCGGAGTTTGAGTCGTACTGCCTCCCGTCGGGATCTGTCCAGATCACCCTAACATTTAGATCCGTTGGCGGGTCATCGATCTTCGTCCAGAAACCGACGTTTTCGTTGTGAGTGAAGAACGCGCTTCCGCCTCCCTTGTAGTAGAGCGTGTCGAGCCTGTAGCCGTAGCATGTTTCTGACTCTAGGATTTCATATGCTCCCATCACTGTTGGGAGCGCTACCTGAACAACCATCAGCGACGCTAACATGAACTTCAGGAAAGTTTTACCTGCTTTCATGGTTTCTTCTACTCATCAGGGTTTTATAAAGTTACTTTCATGATCTGAGAGAAATCATAGAATTTATCGCCTGAAAAACACAATATAGGACGCACATAAACGACGACGTGCGTCAACGACGCGCCACGTCTTGTCTCAAACATGAAAAAAGGAGTCAGCCGGACCCTGTTTTTTCTCTAACTCTGTCAAGTATCTTGGCGGCTATCTCATACTTACTCGCCTTCAAGTGCTCTATCCGCCTCTCGGGGTCCACGATGAAGACTTCGTTGGTGTCAGTCCCGAAACCCACATCCTCCCCTGAGACGTCGTTAGCGACTATTAGATCCATGCCTGCTCCAATCATCCTGTCGTAGGCCCGGTTGATTAGCTCTTCATCCGAGATATCGTACTCGGCCTTGAATCCGATGAGGTAGATGTCAGAGTCAACCTTCTTCACGTTCTCCACGACCTTGGGAAGAGGTTTCAGTTCGATGACCCACTCGCCTCTTCCTGAAGGCGTCTTCTCCATCTTCCTGTCGGCAGGCCCGTAGTCGGCTGCAGCCGCCGAGAGGATGGCGGCGTCGTGTTTCCTTGAGCCCAGCTCGTGTTTCACGGCTTCAAGCATCTCCTCCGTGGACTGAACATGTACCACGTTTGCCTCCCTCGGCGGCTTCGCGGTACCAGGCCCATAGACGAGGGTGACCTCAGCTCCCCGCGCCAGCGCGTTACACGCCAACGCCACGCCCATCTTCCCCGAGCTGGGGTTGGTGATGTACCTGAACGCGTCCAGGTACGCCCTCGTGGGCCCGGCGGTTATCAGCACACGCCTCCCAACCAAGTCTTTCTTTACGGTGAGCTCGTCTACGACAGCCTGCACGATCTCCTCGGTGTTTGGGATCTTGGCCTTCCCCTCCTCCATCCGTGGCATCAGCACAGTGATGCCTATCGTCTCCAGCTTCTTGATGTTCTCTAGCACGATGGGGTGTTTGTACATGGAGGCGTGCATCGCCGGGGCGATGATGACAGGTATACCCGCCCCTATCCCGGTGGTCAGCGTCGTGGTCACTGGTGTATCGTCTATGCCCGCAGCGACCTTCCCTATGGTGTTCGCCGTTGAGGGTGCCACGAGTATGAGGTCGGCGCGTTCCTCGTGCTCACCTGCGTAGGCGACGTGCTCGATCCTGCCTGTCAGCTCGGTTACCACGGGGTTCCCAGTTGCCCACTCCACCATGTCGGGGTGGACGATCTGCTGCGCGCTACGCGTCATGACGGCGTAGACCTCGGCGCCCTGCCTCATGAGCTCCCTTGCGATCTCCGTGCTCTTTATGGCGGCGACGCTGCCAGTGATGCATAGAACTATCTTTTTTCCCTGCAGCTCCATCGACTTGGTGCCGATTATCTGTTTTGAGGTGTGTTCCCCGAAAGCCATGCCCGATGCCTCTCATTGGGGGGCATATGATTCTAGTAATTAAGTTTTGGGTGAGAGAAAATAGGTTTATGGTTACTGTTCCTCTAGTTTTTCCTCGATCTCGTCTAGCCGCTCGCCTATCTCTTCGATCTTCTCCTCTATAGAATCTATCTTGTCTATCAGCGCCTGGATCTCCTTTTCTAGGTCTTCGATCTTCAGTTCAATTGACATTATCGGTTAGGTGTTGAGTTGGGTCGGTTTATAAATTTGTCGAGGCTACTCTTCCCGGGCTTTACGGAGCATCTCCTTGTACCACTCTCCGTCGGCCTTGACGTATTCCTTCACGTCGATCCTCATGGGGGCGCCGTCGTCCTTCAGGATGACCACCTCCGCTATCTGGCTGTTTATTATCTTGCGTTGACACCTCTGGCACGGGACAGCCATGGTGTAGTTGCCATCCCTGTCCAAGCCGGCTAGGTACAGTGTGGCGCCGATCCTGTCCGCCCTGTTGCTGTTTATTATGGCGTTCTCCTCGGCGTGGACCGCCGGGCAGTAGTCGTATGCCTTTTCATGTGGGGCGTCCATGAGGTCCTTGATGCAGCCCACCTCGTGGCAGTTCACGACGCCTCGGGCGTTCCCGTTGTACCCCGTGCCCACTATGGTGTTGTCCTTGACGATGACTGCCCCGAACTTGCGGCGGAGACAGGTGCTTCTGGCCGCGACGCTGAGGGCGATGTTGAG
>CAZCKR010000139.1:2773-4595 GCA_964499305.1 uncultured Candidatus Bathyarchaeia archaeon
GTGGGCTGTGGGCCCGACGCCGTCACCGTGGTAATCCAGGACGTAGAGAAGTACGAGTGGGGAAAAGCTGGAAAGCCATACGCGTAGTCTCGATTCGCCAAACCCTTTTTTTCTTCTGATTTTATAGCATGGTTACTGCTTCAGGGCGGTTTTTAGTTCCTCTATCACCGTCTCCCTGCCCACGAGTCCGACGTATGGGCCGAACCTGGGGCCCTGGGGCTTACCGATCAGTATCCTGTATAGCACGGGAAACAGTTTTCTCGCCTTGACGCCGGTGCTCTTCGAGACGCTGAACACCGCCGCCTGGTACTCGTCTTCGTTTGACGCCTTCTTCAGCTCATCCACTATAGCCTTTACGGCCTCTTTTTCTTCCTTGGTTAGCTCGACGCGTGCGGTCTCCTCTTCCTCGAAGTCCCTTATCCAGTTGAGGGCTCGCTCGATCCGCTCCTCCAGCCCATGGGTGGTATCCTTCAGGTACCCGTACTCGTCGAGCTTCGTCTCTATGAAGTCATGTTCGGCTCCCTCTGGGGCATACCTGGCGAGTTTAACCATGAGGTTGAAGGGCACATGCACCTGGGGCTCCTCCGGCGGCTTCAGCAGGTGGCTGTACTCGTATAGGCCGGTGAGCTTGTATCTCTCCAGCTCGTCCTTTACTTTCCTTTTGCCGAAGTAGACGTCCTCCAGGTCGTCGAGCTCGTCCATATGGGCCGGGATGTCGTCCACGCTGCCGCTCTTGGTGCCCACGAACCGCTTGTATATGAGGAGGTTGAGGCTCTCCTTGCTGCCGTACCTGTACCACACCTGTGGGGTGAACACGTTGCCCACGCTCTTGCTTATCTTCCTACCGCCGCGGTCCACGAACATCTCGTACTGGACGTGCATGGGCGGCTCCCACCCGAGTATCTCGCGGCATATGGCGTCGTTGACGTGCACAGAGTCGGCGATGTCCTTGCCGTAGGCCTCGAACCTGATGTCGAGGGCGTGCCATCGGGCCGCGAACTCCACCTTCCAGCTGAGCTTGCCGTTGCCGCTGGTGACGTCCACCTCTCCCTCGTGGCCGCATCCCTCGAGCCACTGTCCCTTGACCTCCATGCCTTTGCACGCGTACCGTATGGTTTGGCTGGAGGGGCTGTAGTCGTGGGCGTAGGTGGTGTATATCCTGCCGCAGTTCTCGCAGACCACGAAGTAGGGCAGCGCCTCGGTGTACTTCTCCTGCCCCGAGACGCTCTCTATGACCCTGCCTACCCTCTCGTGGTTGTCCAGGATGGTGATGATCTCGTCGTTGAGGATACCCTCCTGATACACCTTGTACGCCGACATCGGGGTGTATTTGACTCCGGTGTAGTCCAGCGCCTCCTTGAGGAGGCTGCTCATGTGCTCCCCGAAGCTGAAGTGGCAGTCACCGAAGATGTCTGGGATGGTGGCCACCGAGTACCCGAGCCACTTCTCAAGCTCGTCGGGCATCCCTCCGGGGACCTTCCTGAGCCCGTCCTTGTCGTCGGCGAACGCGATGTACTCGCTGGTGTACCCCATGTTCCTCAGGGCGAGGGCTAAGGCGTAGTTCCTGAGCCCGTCGGCCATGCTGCCGATGTGGGGGTAGCCGCTGGCGCCGAGCCCGCTCTCCGTCCGTAGAAGGTCAAGGCTGCGGCCGAGCTTCTTCTCGCGCTTCACCAGCTCATCCGCCGCTTTGTCGTACCACGTCCCGCGTCCGATGATCTTCGGGTTATCTATTGGCCGTAGACTCAAACCTTCTCACCTCTTAATGTTCCTGTACAGTCTACACGGTCTCCCAGAAAAGAGTTACTTATGGCGCTGGTTTTTT
>CAZCKR010000140.1:0-4547 GCA_964499305.1 uncultured Candidatus Bathyarchaeia archaeon
CGGCGGAGCCGACGTGGTCTACGCCAACACGTTCCACAGCATGGGCCATAAGGACATCGAGGAGCGGAAGAAGGCGTTCGCCAAGTACCAGGTCAACGACGAGACTCTGAAGCTGGCCAAGAAGGACGCCATCTTCATGCACTGCCTCCCCGGGTACCGCGGCGAGGAGATGACTGACAGCGTCATAGAGGGCCCCCAGAGCGCGGTCTTCGACCAGGGCGAGAACAGGATGCACACAGAGAAGGCGGTGCTCGCTCTCTTCATCCCATAACCATCTACCCTTTTTTTACACAGGTATTGGGTAATCACTCACAATCTTGGAACATACACAGAGAATGCTCGGCATAAAGACTATAAGCGATAGTATAGATAGATGAGCAAATCAGTAAAATAGGTAGACACGTAGTGGCTTCAATACTCAGGGAAGTATTCTCAAACCGCAACATCCTAGCCATCGGGACCACCAACATGCTCTATTAGGTCTTCAACGGTCTTTGGGAGCTATGGTGGAGCCTATACCTCCTGGATGAGCTGAAGACGCCGGTGTTCGTCGTCGGAGTGCTCGCAGCCATCCAGAACACGAGCCAGATACTTTTCCAGCTTCCGGGAGGAATAATAGCCGACAGGATCGGGAGAAAGAAAGTCATCGTCTTCGGAACCGCGTTGAGGACCATTGCGCCGCTGTTGATGTTCTTCGCAAAATCGTGGCAGATGGTGGTCCCCGGGCTCATACTGAACTCTATGTCGAGTCTCTACGGCCCCGCCTTCAACGCCATCATATCGGAGTCCTTGCCGAAGGAGAGAAGAGGGTCAGCCTTCGGCGCCTACAGGATGTTCACTAGCGTGCCCCAGATATTCATGCCGGTTGTGAGCGGCTACTACTTCGAGGTGTTTGGGCTCGGACGCGCCGTGAGATATGGTTTACTCATGTTCACGGGGGCCATGATTATAGTCACCATCGTGAGAGCCATAGTGATCAAGGAGACTCTTGAGGACTCCGGCACCGGTAAAACCGAGTCCGCCCTCATGAGCAGGGACCTCTGGAAGACCTTCAGAAGCCAGCCCCGCACCATTTACGCCATGTTGGGGGTCGCCGTCGTCGGTGGATTCGCCATGCGCATGACCTGGACTTTCCTCACGCCGTACGCGATAAACGTGGCCGGCCTCACCTATTCCCAGTATGGGATGCTTCAGAGCCTCGCCATGGGTATCTCGGTGCCACTGTATCTCATCAGCGGGATGATAGCCGATAGATTCGGGAGGGTGCCTCTGATTCTGCTAGCGAGAGGACTAGGACCATTCGACAGCTTGAGCCTCTACCTATTCAAAGATTACAACCAGCTGTTGATGGCCTATGGCGTCATAGGCGTCGCCGGTGGACTAGGAGGAGGCAGGCTTAGAGGCGGAGGCTACATGGGCGGCCCAGCTTGGCAGGCGTTGATCGCTGACATCGTGCCGTCTAAAGATCGAGCGAAGATCATGGGACTCATGGGTACGATAAGCGGCGTCGTGGGGCTTCCCGGGTCACTCATCGGCGGATACCTATATGACCGTGCCCCCAGTAAGCTGCTTTTAGTGGGGAGCATACTGGAGGCGCTGTCAATACCTATAATACTGCTCTTCGTCAGGGAACCCAAGGCGTCGGTAGTTGATGCCTCGGAGATTCGTTAGGGTTATTAACCTTACAAGTTACCTTATGCCGATGGAATATGGCTAAAGTTCCTAACGTTGTCACACCCATACCTGGGCCGAAATCCCAGGCACTCATCGATCAACGCAGCGAATTCGTGCCGCCAGGCGTCTACCTCGTGCAGCCGGTGAGCATAGCCGCCTCGAAAGGCTGCGTGATCACAGACGTCGACGGCAACACGCTGCTGGACTTCACCTCAGGCATAGGCGTCACCAGCCTCGGGCACTGCGTCGACGAGGTCGTGGAGACCATAAGCGACCAGGCTGGCAAGCTCATCCACAGCTGCATACACGTCGCCAACTACGAGCCCTACGTAGCCCTGGCGAGGAGGCTCACAGAGATCACTCCCGGAGGCTTCAAGAAGCGTGCCCTCATGCTCAACAGCGGCTCGGAGGCCGTGGAGAACGCCATCAAGATCGTCCGCCAGAGCACGGGACGGAAGAACATACTGAGCTTCGAGAACAGCTTCCACGGCCGCACCTACATGGCCATGACCCTCACGGGCAAGTGGGACCCCTACAAAGTGGGGCTAGACCCCTTCGTCCCTGGCGTCTACTTCACGCCGTTCCCCTACGCGTACCGATGCCCCTGGGGCACTACCGATAAAGAGGAGTGCGGCAAGGCGGCCATCCACCACATCGAGAAGAGCATCTTCAAGACCCAGGTGGACCCCGGAACAGTCGGCGCCATCATCACCGAGCCGGTGCAGGGAGAGGGAGGCTTCATCGACCCTCCCAAGAACTTCCTGCCGATGCTGAAGGAGCTCTGCGAGGAGCACGGAATCATGCTCATCGACGACGAGGTGCAGACGGGCTTCGGCCGCACAGGCAAGATGTGGGCCATTGAGCACTACGGCGTAGAGCCGGACCTCATGACCATGGCGAAGGCCATCGCGTCTGGACTGCCCCTGAGCGCCGTCGTCGCCAGGGACGACCTCATGAAGGACATCTACCCGGGCAGCCTGGGAGGCACCTACGGGGGAAACCCTGTAGCCTGCGCCACGGCCCTCAAAGTCATCGAGATAATCAAACGGGAGAAGATCGTTGATAAGTCGGCGAAGCTGGGCAAGAAGCTCAGGAAGCGTCTCGACGAGTTCCACTCCAAGTACGAGCCCATAGGCGAAGTCCGCGGACTGGGCCCCATGCTGGCCATGGAGTTCGTCAAGGACAGGAAATCCAAGAAGCCTGACCCTGAGACCAGCAGCGCCGTCATGAAGGAGTGTCTAAAGAACGGCCTCATGACGCTGAAGGCGGGGCTATACAGCAACGCCATACGGCTTCACCCGCCGCTCACCATCGAGGACGAGCACCTGGAGACCGGCCTAGGCATCCTAGAGGCGGCCATAAAGAAGCACAGCTAAACCTTCTTTCATTTATTTTAACTACCTTAGTGTCGATTAGTTGTCCATGAAGCTGGGCTTCCACGTCTCCATACGAGACGGCGTGGACAGGGCGGTCGACCGAGCCGACGCGATCGGCTGCACCACGTTCCAGATATTCACCCAGAGCCCCAGGATGTGGAAGCACCGGGAGCTCAGAGAGGAGGAGGTAAAGAGGTTCAAGGATAGGCTGCGGGAGACCGGCATAGACCCGGTGTTCAGCCACATGCCCTACCTCCCGAACCTCAGCACGCCCAACCCCGTGAACTACGGCAAGTCGGTGGACACGTTAACTGCGGAGATAAGGAAGTGTAACCAGCTCGGGATAAGGTACCTTGTGACGCACTTGGGCAGCCACCTCGGTTCAGGGCTGGATAGAGGCATAGAAAGAATCGTTGAGGCGCTGAACCACGTCAACACTGTCTTCGATGAGACGCCAATCATGCTGCTGGAGAACACGTCGGGGAAGACAAACGAGGTTGGCTCCACGTTCAGGGAGATCAGCCAGATAATCGAGAGAGCCGAGTCTGACAGGGTGGGAGTCTGCCTGGACACGTGTCACGCCTACACGAGGGGCTACAACATAGCGACGCGGCGGGGGCTCTCCGCGGCGCTGGACGAGCTGGACAGCAACGTGGGGCTCGGGAGGCTTCACCTAGTTCACTTGAACGACGCGAGGGACCCCCTCGGCTCCAGGCTGGACAGACACGAGCACATCGGACTAGGAAACATCGGCGAGGAAGGGTTCAGGGTGATCCTGAACAGCGTGCTCAGGGATGTTCCGATGGTGATGGAGACGCCAGTGGATGAGAGGAGGACCGACGTGGATAACATGAGGAAGGCTATGGAGCTCGCCGGGCTAGAGGTGAACGAGTAAAGTGGTCTGCTGGGTCTGAGAGTCGGGCTCGTTAAGGATTATCCAGAGGGCTGTGCTACACATCTCATGCAGCTCGTCACGTGGGAGCAGTGGATACAGCTTTTTCCCCGTCTTTAGGACGAGGTCTATGGTCTCTATCTTCTGGTTCCTATGCGCCGCCTCCAACTTGGACGCCTGTATGAGTTTACCGATATCCGATCGCCGCCTGTTAACCGTCAGCATTGAGTCTCAGACCACCAAATAATATAATTTCGGCATATATAAGCATTACAGTGTATAACCCAAATTTATTTCTGGAATGGTCAGTTAAAGTGGCTTTGGGGTTAGAAGTAGTTTTAAACGAGCGCCTAAAAACGCTTGTTTTTGACGTAGCAACGGTTTTACCCTTATTCGTCCCCTTTGAGTAACACATCTATACTGGATTTATCTTTGAATGGGTTCAAGATAATTTGTTTGTTACCTGAACCAACGTATTGAGGGGCAAAATTAAAAAACAGGGCTCTGCATCCATAGTTTGCAGTCGTGCCCCGGTAGCTTAGCCTGGTTAAAGCGTTTGCTTGGTAAGCAAAAGATCGCGGGTCCAAATCCCGCCTGGGGCTCCA
>CAZCKR010000141.1:0-1682 GCA_964499305.1 uncultured Candidatus Bathyarchaeia archaeon
CTCTCCTTGAGACGCCTCAGGGTCTCCTCTACGTCGGGGAGCAGCTTGGTCAGCCTGGTGTCCGAGTTCTGGAAGTGGTGTATGTACCGTTCCCGGAGCTCCCACTCCTTGCCGCGGTGCTCCTCCGGCAGCACCTCCTCCAGTATGTGGATGAGGCCGTGCCCCATCAGGGGCATCAGCCTGTCCTCCTCGTACTCCACCCCGATCTCATTCAAAGTATGCTCGAAAGCCTCGACTATGGCTTCCGTGGAGTCTATGAGGACGCCGTCGAGATCGTAGATGATTAGCTCGACGTCCCCAAGCATACCCCACCATAGCCTCGGGGGCTTAAACCCGTTTCGCAGTCAAGGTATATTAACCTCAGCCCCGGAGATCATACCGTCAATTCTAGGTGAACCAAGTGACTGAGTTAAACCAAGTCTGGAAGTGCGAGATCTGCGGCAACATCGTCGAGGTGCTCCACACGGGCGCTGGGCAGCTAGTATGCTGCGGCCAGCCCATGAAGCTCATGGAGGCCAAGAGGACCGAGGAGGGCGGCTACGAGAAGCACCTCCCGGTGATCGAGGCCGGCGAGGGCGTCTTCACCGTGAAGGTGGGCAGCGTCCCGCATCCCATGATGGACGCGCACTGGATCGAGTGGATAGCCCTGGACACGGATAAGGGCGTCCTCAGGAAGTACCTGAAGCCCGGTGAGAAGCCTGAAGCGGTGTTCAATACCGCCGACAAGGTCCTCCAGGCCAGGGAGTACTGCAACCTCCACGGCCACTGGGCCACCAAGGCCTAAACCCCTTTTCTTTTTTTAAGCACCCTTTTCTGGAGCTCTCTCCTCTTGTCCTTCGACTGGAACAGGTGTGACGCGCCTCACCCGAAGGAGCAGCCCTGATGGGGGATGCTCGTGAAACCCTAAAGGGTGACCCTGTAGAGGTTCGACCTGCCCTCCCTCCCGCTTACCTCAAGAACGTTCATCCGCCGTAGGCAGTAGACCATCTTCTGGGCCAGCCTGATCCGGAGCCTCGACGCTTTCGCTAGCTGCCGAGCCGTGAACTCCTGTGGCAGCCCCTCAGGCAGCAGATCGAGGTAATCCTTTGGGCACTTGAAGATGTGGCGTTCGACGACGTCGACGAGTTTTCTATCGTGGATGCTCCACCGGCGCCGCCGCCAGCTGCCCCGCCCGTCGTCGATGAGGTACTCCTCCGCGTCCACCAAGACCACCTCCAGCTCGAAGCCCGATGTCTCACAGAACTCTGGGATGTAGACGAGCTCACAGAAGACCTCCTCAACTCTTCCCCGTTTCGGGGACCTGCGTCTGGAGACCTGGGCCCCGTCCCCGTCTAGCCTAATGATCCATTTGATGCGGGGCACCGGGTGGACCAGCCGCACCCTGTGTTTCCCCAGCAGGGCCCTCAGCTTGTCCTTTATCGCTGAGAAGTTGCCCGTCTGCACCTCTATGAGCAGCCCGTCCCTGACCACGTCCACCACGTAGCCGTCCACGGTGGCCTCCACCTCCGCGCCCTCCCCAGTGTACCACTCCTTGAGCTGGTTGTGGAGGCTCTGCTCAGTCACACCTCTGAGTAGCCCCGAACAGCTATAAATGCTGAGAGTTAACCCGGTTACATGGCAGCGAACCCCGCCGTAGCCCTGGGGATCGTGTCAGGGCTCGCCGCCGGAGCGTTCATCTACGT
>CAZCKR010000141.1:1782-3294 GCA_964499305.1 uncultured Candidatus Bathyarchaeia archaeon
AGCAGCAGCGCCGGCCCGACGAGCACCCCGGCCCAGACCAGCAGCCCGAGGACGCCGTAGCCCGCGACAATCAGCCTGTTCTTGGGGTCCCTCTTCCTGCGATCCTTGAGAGTCTTCTGGAGGACGCCGTAGCCGAGGCCCAGCTGAACCGATATGAAGATCGATGTGAGGAGGCTGCCGCTGCTGAAACCGGAGGCGGCCAAGGCTAACACCATCTGGGTGAACATGTTCACGGCGGTCCCCCCGTAGAGCATCGACGCCCCCAAGCCGAGCCACATGGGCGCCCCCTTGATCGTCTCCCTGCCGTTGACGTACCAGACACCCAGGGCGACGACGGCCACCAGCGGCCCGAACACCAGGAACGGGCTCTGCCCCTCCCAGAGCTTGATACCGAAAACGTCCACGGGCACCATCACCCACTCCAGGGCGGTGAACTCCTCGACGTAGCCCACCGCCAGCCCGTACCTCCCCCCTTCCTCCGGCTCGATGACGGCGAAGTAGTAAGTCTCGGGCCCCCCTGGCTCGTGACGGTACTCCGCCAGGTAGATGTAGCTCGCAGGCGTGAAGGGCTCATACTCAGGCCCCAGCGATCTGTTTCCCTCGACAAACTCCACGCCGTACCCCTCGGGAACCTCCAACGCCTCAGGCACCTCGCCGCCAACCATGTCCGGCCCCATCACCGCCAGGCTCGGCGTGAACGACGAGGCCTCCCCCAACGGCACGAAGAGGCTGACGACGAGCCTCTCCCCCTCACCCAGATCCACTCTGTAGTAGTGGGGCTCCCCTGGTTCATGGAGCTCCTGGTAGAGCGTCCACGACTTGGAGGGGGTGGGTACAACCTGGGCTGACTCAACGCTTCCCCCGCCCTCAGCCTCCAGAGGGGTATGCGCGTAAACGAAAGAGGCGAGCAGGGCCAGCGCCGCCACGACGAAAACCGGGATGAACCTCTTTCCAGACACGATCGTGTTAGACAGCCGGCACCCCTTAAACGTGGCGCATTCACCCGGCCCCACAGGGCTTAAATCTTATATTAGTTATGACTCTGAGAGACGGGGGGAGCTGGGCGGCGCTCGGCTGAGAGGACTCAGGGTCGACCCGAGGAACCTGAACCAGGTAATTCTGGCGGAGGGAAAAGGTTGAAACGTTCTCTTGTGGTATGGGAGCCACCGGCTCCAATATAATAGGGTGTAGAATCATGGAGTACTCCTACTCGGACCTCAAGAGCAGGAAGACCCTGATCACGGGGGACCCGGGCTCGGGTAAGACCGAGTACGCGAGGAGGCTCCTAGAGGAAGCCATAGAGGAGGCGAAGGGGCTCATCACGGTCATCGACTTCTCGCCTTCGCTTCGCACCAAGGACGGCGCCGACGTTGGCGGCCGCCTGTACAACGGCGACTCCCCCATGGTCAGGGTGTTGAGCAGCAAGCTCATGAAGGCCCCGAGGATCACCGCCGAGACCCCCGAGGAGCTCGTCAGGCTCGCCGAGTACAACCGCAACATAACGGAGGCCCT
>CAZCKR010000141.1:3394-4464 GCA_964499305.1 uncultured Candidatus Bathyarchaeia archaeon
CGGCCATACCTCGCCCGGGCGGCGGAGGAGCACGGAGGCCCCCACAACAGTTGGTTCTGGGACCCCCGGCTGAGCGGCGGGGGCGTCCTCCTCGACATGAGCTGCCACAGCATCGAGGCCGACAGGTACCTATTGTCAGACCCGGAGAAGCCCAAGACCAGCCTGAAGCCCCTCAAGGTGCAGGCCGCGACAGCGTCCCTCAAGTGGACCCGGGAGCCGTACCTGTCCAAACTCAAGGAGACCTACGGCGTCGACTACCGTGAGGCTCCTGCCGAGGACTACGCCTCCGTGAACATACTATACGAGGACGACGAAGGACGGCTCCTCCTCTCGGAGGCGAAGACCAGCTGGAACTACGTGGGCCCCGGCCTCAGGCTCAGCCTCGAAGCCCTCGGCCCAGAGTACAGCCTCGCCATAAACAGCCTCAGCCAGGAGCTCACCGTCTTCTTCAGCAGGAACGTGGAGGCGCCGCCCAGCGAGGAGTTCGTGGAGAAGCAGGCCGCCGAGCAGGGCTTGATACCTGTGATCCCCGACGAGGCCGTCGCCTACGGCTACCAGCACGAGAACAGGCACATGGTGGAGTGCTTCAGGGAGGGCAGGATGCCCCGCGAGAACTGGATGGACGGCCTGCTCGTCACCCAGCTCATGATGACCGCGTACAAGTCGGCGGAGCAGGAGAAGACGCTGGGCTTCAACCCCGGAGCCTTGAGGGGCTACACGCCTGACGTGATGAGAGGCGAGTGGCGTCCCTAACCGTCGGACCTGGCTATGCTGAACTGGGGTGCCTTCTCCTCGTCGCTGGGCTCCCTGATGAGGAGCATTATCATAGTCGTTGTGAGAAGGCCCAGCACCGAGTTGATGATGAAGGGGACGCCGTAGCCGGGTACCGCTAACCCCATCACGTCGAACGTGGTGAACCTGTACGTATCGTATATCCACGTGCCCAGTATGGGGCCTATGACGCTGCCCGCCGTGAACGCTGTGCCGAAGAGGCCAAACAGCCTGCCCCTCACCTCAGGGGGCACCAAGTCCGCCCGCAGCGCCCTGAACGCGGGCATGCTCACGTTGAA
>CAZCKR010000142.1:0-4430 GCA_964499305.1 uncultured Candidatus Bathyarchaeia archaeon
ACAGCCGTACAGGCAAGGGAGGCAGGCGGATTGACCCAGCAGATCGGCGCCAGCTACTTCCCGTTCGACACGCTCGTAGCCATAACCCGGCAGCTGATGCAGAACGTCAACTTAGACGTCAAGGTGCCTGGGCTCCTGGTTGTGGACACCCCGGGGCATGAGGCCTTCGCCAACCTGAGAAGCAGGGGGGGCAGCGTAGCCGACATCGCCATCCTGGTGGTCGACGCGATGCACGGCTTCGAGAACCAGACCTTTGAATCCTTGACCATCCTCAAGTCAAGGAAGGTGCCCTTCATAGTCGCAGCCAACAAGATCGACAGGATCGATGGCTGGGTCTCAGAGGAAAACAGGCCGTTCATGAAGTCATACAACGCCCAGTCGAAATGGGTGAAGGAAGACCTCGACAACAGGCTCTACAACATGATGGGAACCCTCAGCAGGGAGGGCTTCAGCAGCGAGCGCTTCGACAGGGTCAGGGACTTCACCAAGAACGTCGCCATAGTCCCCGTCAGCGCCAAGACGGGGGAGGGGATCGGGGAGCTCCTCGCCGTCCTCATCGGCCTCACCCAGCAGTTCCTCGAGCAGAAGCTCCAAGTCATGGAGGGCCCAGCCATGGGCACCGTCTTAGAGGTGCGGGAGGAGGTGGGCCTGGGTACCACGCTCAACGCCATAATCTACGACGGCACCCTGAACGCCGACGACACGATAGTCATCGGCGGCAAAGAGGGGCCGATAACGACCAAGATCAGGGCCATACTTGTGCCACAGCCCCTTGACGAGATCAGGGACCCCCGCAAGAAGTTCAACAGCATAAGCGAGGCCCACGCCGCAGCCGGCATCAAGATAGCGGCACCCGACATAGACGACGCGATCCCCGGGTCGGCCCTCATCGCCGTCGGCGGCGACATGACCCTGAAGAGGGCCGTCGAGGAGGTGGCTTCCGAGATAGAGCGCCTCAGGGTCCAGACCGACAACGTGGGCATCATACTCAAGACGGACACCCTGGGCAGCCTGGAGGCTATTGTTGAGAGCCTCAGGCAGAGGGAGGTTCCCATAAGGATAGCCGACATAGGCGACGTGAGCCGCAGAGACGTCGTCGAGGCCATGAGCGTCAAACACGAGGAGCCCCTCTACGGCGCCATCCTCGCATTCAACGTCAAGATACTCCCAGACGCCGAGAGGGAGGCCCACGACAACAAGATCCAGGTCTTCTGGAACGACATAATCTACAACCTCATGGACGATTATGTCCGATGGATGGAGGAGGAGCGTGAGGCCAAGGCCCGCAAGGAGTTCGACGTCCTCGTCAAGCCGGGGAAGATCGAGATCATGGACGGCTACATATTCAGGAGGGCCAAGCCCGCCATCTTCGGCGCCAATGTTCTGGGCGGCCAGATAACGCCCAACGTCAACATGATCAACGTCGAAGGCAGCAGGATCGGAAGGATCAGCCAGATCCAGGACAGGGGTGAGGCTATCTCTCGGGCCGACGAGGGCCAGGAGGTGGCCGTCGCCATGCCCCAGCCCATCGTCGGTAGACATATTAAAGAGCGCGATGTCCTGTATGTCGACATCCCGGAGCGGCACGCCAAGCAGCTCCGCACCAAGTTCGCGGGCAGGCTAACCGAGAAACAGGCGGAAGCCTTAAAAGAACTCGTCGAGTTGAAGCGGAAGAAAGACGTGCTCTGGGCAGCATAGGAGAAGAATCAATGCCGGTACTCATCGTCTCAAACCCCGCCGACGGGACAAGCCAGAGGGTCGAGCTCGACGACCAGCAGCTACGGGCCCTCTACGGCACAAGGATAGGGCAGGTAGTCGAAGGAGCCGTGGCGGGGATGCAGGGATACAAGATTAAGCTCACCGGGGGCACTGACAAGGACGGCATCCCCATGCGCCCTGACGTCCATGGAAGCGCCAAGGCGAGGGTGATCCTCAGCGGAGGCGTGGGCTATAAGCCCAAGGACAAGGGGGAGAAGAAACGCAAGGTCGTACGCGGCAACACCGTGAGCGCGGAGACCACCTTCCTCAACTTCGCCATAGTCGAGGCCCCCAAAGGCAGGAAGAAAGTCAAGAAGGAGCCAGCAGAGGCCGAGGCCCCTGCCAAGGAAAAAACCGAGTAGCTCTGTTATTTACTCTCTTCTGTTTTACCCGAGAGCAACTGTTTCAGATCTTCTTCGCCCTCGCTGTAGCCCGAGGCTATGACGGAGTCGCCGGGCAGGAGCACGGTGTTGGGTCTGGGCTTCATCCATCTCTCTCCGCGTCTGATGTAGAGTATCCACATCCCTGTCTCGTCTGCTATCCTCGCCTGCTTCAACGACTTGCCCGCCACGGGTGAGTCCTCCGACACCGTCAACCTCTCCACAGTCTCCTCGGCGTCCTGGATGACCATCTGGAGTATGGGGTGAGGCTCGATGCCCCTGAGCACCACCTCCGCGATCTCGGACGCGGCGTCGGCGATTCGCTCAGTCACGTTGCCCATCCGGATGATGCCCAGGAGGTCCAGCGGGTCCACCTCCTCATCTGTCCTAGACAGGACTCTGCACTGGAACTCGATGTGAAGGCTGTCCATCTCCTCCTCGAGGGACTGGACCTCCTCGGCGAGGTACCTGTTGTTGAGCAGCACCGCGGAGTAAGCGAGGTCCATCATCATCTCGCTGGTGTTCTTCAACTCCACGAGGTCGCTGGTGATCCGCTCCCAGTGACGCATGTCGGCCTCACTCAAGGGTGTCCACCTCCCCCTGCGCGGCCTTGACCAGAGTCTTGAGCCCCTCGTCCGTGCCTCTGGCCACGAGCACGTCCTCCGGCATAAGTATCTCCTTGTCGGGGTTTATGTGCCAGTGCATGCCCCGCCGGATGGCTATTATATCGACACCCACCTCGGCGGCGAGGTCGAGGTCATCCACCGTCTTGCCTGCGAGGATGGAGTCCTCGGAGAGAACCACTCTCGCCAAGTGTTCCTCGGCTCTCTGGAACACTTCGCGGACCACGGGGTGCACCCCTATTCCGTGGATGACGAGGCTCGCTATGTCCGCGGCCGCGTCGCTGATGGCGTTGGTGAGGCTGCCCACCTTGGCGACCCCCGCCAGCGTCTCTGCGTCGTACTTGTCCCTGGCCGCGAGCATGAGGTTCATGTTCAGCAAGTAGACCAGGTCGTCTACCTTGGTCTCCAACTCCATGACCTCCTCGGCCAGCTCTCTGTTGTGGAAGAGGGCCGCCGAGTAGGCGAGGTCGATCATGAGCTCGGAGATGTCCTTCATCTGTATGAGGGTCTCGCGGACCGGGGCGGGCCTATACTCTGTCTTCTTAACCTTGATCATAAAAGCGGCTCAACCTGATCACTGGCGGCATCCTACCGTTGCACCCAACGAATCAAAATATGCATCACGGGTACGTTCTTAACCTTTCTGGTTTATGAACGGAGGATAAGCTTGTTATGGAATATAGGGTCAGGAATCATTATCGGGGTAGTTTATCTTGTAAACCAGGACGTACCCGTTTGGAGAAGCGTAAACCCTCTCGAAGTACTGCCTGTCAGCAATCCTGTACATCAGGTTCGCGATGGTTGAGTCGAGGTATTTTTCTGTGGGATAACCCGTAGTCGTGTTAAGATACTCATCTAGGTCGAGCTTACCGATCTGTGCCATCCAGGACCACTTGACGTCGTCGCCGACTCTGAGAGACTGGTAGAAGTTGTTCGGGTCGAACGCGTAGAAGACCACGATGTAGTCGGCGTCGTACCTCTCAAGCAGCTTTATGGATTCGTTCTGGGGCAGCATCATTATGTTGCCTATCATCGCGAGCTGTCTCTCCGTCTGGGTGGCGCCGTCCGCCATGGTGGTCTTGCCGGCCATGGACTCGATCCAGTACCCGTAGTCCCACCAGCTGCAAATCACCTCGTCGTCGCCCACGTTCTCCTTCATCCACTCCAGGGCCTCGGGCCAGTCCTTGGGGTACTCGCCGTTGATCAGGTACGGTATCCCGCTGTCCGCGAGGCTCGTGGGGGCGTCGGCCGCAGTCACCGCCCTCCATATGCTGGGCATGAACCCGAGGACCATGAACAGTATGAAGAATACGCCTAGGTATTTGTTGACCCCGAAGACGGCTCTGCGCCTTTTTTTCCTCCTGCTGCTGCCCTCTGGCTCAGCGGTCACGGCGAAGAACGGCCTCGATACCTCGACCAGGCCGTACGCGCCCATGACGCAGGCGGGGGCTGCGAGGATCTGGGTTAGACGCACCATTACCCCCGCGAAGTAGAGGGACGTCAGGAAGAAGAGGGAGCCGTAGATGTTCTTCTCGTTCTGGTTCTTCATGGAGAAGAAGGTTCCGGCGGCGGCGAGGACGAGCACTGGGCCGAAGCTGTTGAAGAGGCTGGCCCACGCCACAACCTTGTTCTCTGCGACCGAGTTGTAGAGGGCGTTCTCTATGGAGGT
>CAZCKR010000143.1:0-2308 GCA_964499305.1 uncultured Candidatus Bathyarchaeia archaeon
ATGGGGTTGGACCACGCGGTCCTTCCCATGTAGTCGGTGACCTCCACCCTGACGTAGGTCTCGCCGGGGCGCCCAGGGTAGGATGCGTGTGTGAGCGGCGCGTCCTCGGCGTAGAACTTCATTCCCAGCGACGGGGTGGAGACGAAGGAGATGGTCTTCACGGGGCTGCACTCGACGCCGATGACTCCGTCGCCGTCGATCCCTATGCTCTTGATCTCGGGCCCCGTGCTGCTGTAGAAGAGGCCGCCCCGGATGTTCTCCATTATGGACTTGACGTCCAGTGAAGGTGCTTTAACGCTTATCCATGCGCCGCAGGCGTCCAGCGGTAGGTTGGGCCTGTCAGCGCCGTGGTGGTCGTCGACCGCGTATATCCACGGCCGTCTGCCCGCCACTATTACGCCGTCGATGTGGGCTGCGCTGAGGCCAGTGTTCCGCTCGTAGTCGCAGCTGGTGTTGTAGATCTCGACGCCGTGGTACCTCTCCAGGGCCATCATGTCCCGGTGGTTGAGGCCGGACCAGTAGGGGTGGGCGAGGATGGGGATGCCGCCCACCTCGTTGATGTGGTCGACGACGCGCTGAGGGTCCAGCTCCCTGTCGAAGTCGGTGAACGGCAGCGTCTCCTCTACGCCCAGCGCGACGATGTGGTACAGGGTGCCCGCGTGGGACCTGCCTACGCAGATCTCCTCGCCGGGGACGAGGAGGAAACCGCTGCTCCCCAGGCTGCCTGTGTCGGCTACTACGCTGTGGTCCGTCACGGAGAGGAAGTCGTACCCAGCCTCCCTGTATATGTCGACGAGGGTCTCCGGGGTCCGTGTGCCGTCGGATATGGTGGTGTGGGCGTGGACGTTGCCCTTGTACCAGTTCCCCGGTGCCTTGAACGGGTTGACGAAGTGTCGCTTCAACGTGAATCCATATAGACTGCGGCGACGGGGATATCAGGTTTCTCAGACCCCTGGTCTCGTTACTTGCCTTGATCAAATCCTGATGTTGATCTGATATTAACGAGGCTCCCGTATTCTTCTATGGCTCGAAATCCTGGCCACCTACTCTTCTTCCGTGTTGGCTGGCTCAAGGTCTCCTTTTCTGGGTGGGCTGGTTTCTCACATGTTGTATATGGTCTTGGCGTTCTCGTAGAGCACCTTGTGCAGCTGCTCCTCGTCTAGGCCCGATACCTGGACCTTTGGTATCTCCCAGGCGGGGTGCCCCAGGGGAGTGTCGCTGCCGTACATGACGCGGTGCTCGCCGAGGCGCTCCACGGCCTCCCTGATCTTGGTGTGCATGGTCATCCCGGCGGTGTCCACCGCGATGTTCGGGTGGTCCTCCGCGACGTCCAGGGCGCCGTTTATGTAGACTATGTGGCCGTGGCCCATGTGGGCCATAACGATGGTGACGTCTGGGTGACGGTCTGCGAGGCGCTCGAAGCTCCACGGCAGGCTCCACGGCGGGTGGCCGCTGTGTATCAGCACGGGGACCCTGTGCCTGGCGGCCACCTCCATGACGGGGTCGACCACGCCGCTGTCGGGCAGAAAGTTGTTGAACAGGGGGTTGAGCTTGACTCCCTTGAAGCCATGATCCGTTATGGCCTCGTCAGCCTGGGCGGCCGCGTCGGCTTCGTGGGGGTTCACCCGCACGAGCCCGGTGAACTTGTTCGGATGTTTCTCTATGGCTTCACGGGTCAGGGTGTTGGGGAGGGCGGACACGACGGCCTTCTCTATGCCGTACCGGTTCATGAGGCCGAGGAGCCCCTCTAGGTCTATGGACTCCCCGAAGACGGGGAAGTCGCCCAGATGGGTGTGCGCGTCTATTACCTTCATCGCTGTTCCTCTATTAGGTAGGTGACACCCATTATTCTCCTTACCGCGGCGAGGACCAGTAGGGTGAGGATCACCTCGAAGACGCTCTTGGCGGAGAGGGTTGTGAGGTCCAGGAACGCGGCTACGCCGTACAGCATGTAGTCGTACACGAAGTAGCCCACGTTCTTCCAGACATGGCCGAAGAGCACCGCGACCACAGAATATTTGACGTAGTCCTTCCGGCCGTAGGTTATCCTGCCTATGAGGTAGCCCATGCTGCCCCTGATGAGTATGGTTCCGGGGAAGTAGATGATGAACCTGCTGCCCCAGAGGGGGTTCCAGAGGTCGAAGAGGCCGGCGCCTACGCCGCAGACGAAGGCTCCTATGTTGGGGCCGCACAGGATGGCGGCTAGGAAGCCGACGAGGTTGCCCATGTGCCAGACCCCGAGGGGTGGCGGCATGGCGACAGAGATGGAAGTTGTTATGTATACGAGGGCGGTGAAAACGCTCATCAA
>CAZCKR010000143.1:2408-4396 GCA_964499305.1 uncultured Candidatus Bathyarchaeia archaeon
AGCTTGAAGGTGCCGTGGGTCTGGCACCGGTGCTGGACCCTGGGGCCCAGGAGCACCGCCGCCCCGTCTCCTGCCTCTGCCCTCAGGACGGCCACCTTGTTGGCCAGGTGCTCCTCGCCTATGAGCCAACCAGACTCCAGGATGTCTGTGTCGGGGTAGCTGGCCACCACCTGGTACCTGTGGTTTTCGCCGCTGGGCAGTATCTTGTAGGCGGGGCTGCCCCAGAAGAGGGCGAGGGCGTCCTCCTCCATGCCGTAGGCCGCGGGGTTGTAGGCGTCGACGCGTATGTGCAAAGTGCTGCCGGGGCAGTGGAACTCCTTGGGCTTGAGGTCTTTCAGCGTGTTGGCTGCCTTGAGGCCGAGGACATCTATGGCGTACTCCCCTGCCTCGCCGAGGCAGACCAGGGTGCCGCCCTGTTCGACCCACTCCTTGAGCTTCTCCTTGCCTTCGTCGCCGAGCCCTGACTGGTACTCCGGCGGGTACTCGGGTAGGGGCCAGTCTGGTCTGTTCTCTTTCCACCATTTCTGGAGCTCTTCGCCGCCTGTGATCATGACGGGCGGGTCGTGGGGCAGTATTATGGCGTCGTACTCTGAGAGGTCTCCCTCGAGGATGTCCTTGTCCATCAATGTGTCGTAGGGGAAGCAGTGCTGTTCTAGGCAGAGCCTGGTCCAGCCCTCGTCGGCGTTGCCTCCCCAGTACCGCTGGTATATGCCCACCTTGAGGCGTTCCACGGGCTTGGTCTCGGCCTCCAGCACCTGGAGGGCGTGGAAGTCGACGCCGGTCTCCCTGGCGACCGTGTTGAGCTTCTCCTCGTGGCCGGGCTCGACGATGAAGCAGCCTGGAGGCAGCTCGGTGTCGCCGGCGAAGAGGGGCTCTGTGACGCGTTTTATGGGAACGCCCTGGCTGAGGAGGAGGTTGACGGCCTTGTAGGCGTGGTTGAGGCGGGTGTCAAGGAGGTAGCCCACGTTGCTGGATTCGTCTACAGTGCCGACTGGCTGCCTGTAGTCGTCGATCTTCTCAAGTTCCACGTCGGTGATCCAGGCGGCGGGATGGACCGCGACGCCCATGAACTCGTATAAAGTGTCTGTTGCGGTGTCGTAGGGCCTGTGGGGAGAGCCGTCTGGCTGCCTGGTGAAGCTGTCGTCGGGGAACCGTGTCTGGCCGAGGAGGGTCTTTATGAGGCCCATCTTGGGCTGGGCGAGGGGGACCACGTAGCTGCCTTGGTCATAGATGTAGCCGTCGGCGGTGAAGGGCTCCTTGGCGCGGTAGAGCTCTATGTTCTGGGTGAGAAGCTTCTCGACTAGCAGCTCCATGGTCCGGGGGTCATGCTGGGCCGAGGGGATCACGTAAGCGGTGGTGGGGTCCTCGGCGCCTCTCCGGGTCTGGCGTACAGCCTTCTGGTAGGCGTTGAGGAGGACGGTCTCTTTGTTCCGGGCCATGTGGTCGAGGAGGGCCCAGGCGCTGATCTTCTGCTGCTCCACGATGTCGCGTAGAGTCCACCAGCCGCCTGGCCACGGGTTAGGGAAGTTGGTGCTGGGCTTGTAGTGGGGCATCATCCTGGTGCCGACGAGGCTGCGGGGCTTGGTCTCCTCGATGAGCTGCTCGGGGTGGATATAGAGGGGGGTGGCGAGCTTCGCCGAGGCTGACTCGGTGAGCATGGATGGTATGTTGTGGTAGATGCCTATCCAGTGGAACCCGAGGTGGGCCCAGCCGCTGAATATGGCGGCGTTGACTATGCCTGACTTGTCGGCTTCCTCGAGCTTGTAGGCCATGTGGGCTCCGTACCACTGGAGCTCCCGCCAGACGAGGGGGTCGCCGTGGGGGTGGATGGGGTCGCTGTAGGGGGCAACGTAGAGGCGTGCGCCGTAGCTGCCCATGTGGTGGTGGTCCTGGTAGGCCTGGGGCGGCCAGTCGTGGAACATGAGCCGGGCCATGTACCTGCTTTCGACGATGTTGGTGGCGAAGGCGTCCCTGTTGTTGTCGTGGCC
>CAZCKR010000144.1:0-4378 GCA_964499305.1 uncultured Candidatus Bathyarchaeia archaeon
CGGTAGTCCGGTACCTTGAGCCACTCCGCGAACTTCTCACGGCTCCCAGACTCCCTGAGCCACGGCGTGAGTATGCTGCTGAGGTAGGGCATCACGTCGAAGCCGCCGCGGAGGAACCAGGGCATGCTGTCGAAGCTGATGTCGAGGCCCTCCTTGAGGGCGTCGTCGAAGTACTGGAGGGTCGCCTTTATGTTGTGCTCCTCCATGTATTCGTGTCCCTCCGGCACCAGCCTCCAGCCGGGGGTCAGGTGGGCGATGTTGGTCTTGACTCCGGTGACGCGGCACGTGTTTATGCTTTCCAGGAGGCCGTCCACCTTGTTGCTGCGGGTGTCCCCGAACTTTACGTCGCGCCTGCGGCCCGTCCGCCTCCAGTGGGGGCAGTAGACGCCGCCGTACTCCTTCATGATGCTTACGCACTCGTTGATCTCGTCCATGCTCGCCCAGACGCCGGGATCGTAGTCGAGGCCCGTGCTGATGCCGATGGCGCCCTCACGCATGGACTGATGGATAAGCTCCTTGATACCTTCTAGCTCCTCCGGGGTGCTATGGCGCTTGTAGTCGTTGCTCATCACGTTAACCCTGCACGTCCCCTGGCCCACGAGGGGGGCGGCGTTCATGGAGACACCCAACTTCTCCACCATGTCCATCCACTCACCCAAAGTATTCCAGTCTACCTCCCACCCGTAGTGCTTCTTCATCAACTCGTTGACGTCCTCGCGGGGGAATACCTGGTTCTTGGGGTAGTACTTGTGAGGCTCCAGCTCGTCTACATGTTCGCTGGCTACGCCTGGGAGCCCCATCATGTCGCCGAAGGGCCCCTGGCTGCCTCCGCACTCGCCGCCTACGAAGGTTGTGACCCCCTGCATGATGTAGCTCTCGGCCTTCGGGAAGAATAGGAGGGTGGAGTCCCCGTGGCTGTGGGCGTCTATCCAGCCCGGCGACGCGTAGAGGCCCTTGGCATCCACCACCTTCTTAGCGTCTCCCTTCACCGCCCCCAAGGCGGCTACCTTTTTGCCCTTCAGGCCGACGGAGCCTTTGTAAGGGGCCTTACCTGAGCCGTCAACGATATTAGCGTCTTTTATGATCACGTCATACTCTTCTGACATCTTTCATCTCTCCTTGAATGAGACGCATTATAGTACTCATGGAATATTAAAACTCAGAGCCTGAGAAAAATGGGGGTTAAGTTACGGTAACCAGCGTCGTCTCGAACTCGCCTGTCTCTTGGTTATGAACCAGTATGACGTGGGTTCCCTCGCTCGCGTCGGGTATCTGAATCTCTAACGCGAATGGATCTGCCTCTCCTCCTAGGAGGACCACGTAGTCTCCCGGTTCCGCGCTCTCTGGGTAACAGGTGAGGTCGCTGGGGCCCGAGTTTAGACCCCAAGAGAAGTTGAGAAGCCCTTTCTCGCCGTCCCATTTACGCTGCTGCTCCCAGTAGACCTTCACAAATGGGGTTATCTGGAAGCTTGGGTCGCCTTTGTCGCCCTTGGGTCCTTGTTCTCCCTGTGGCCCCGTGGACCCCTGTGGGCCCGTGTCTCCCTTCGGTCCCTGCTCTCCCGGTGGTCCCTGTGGTCCTGGAGGCCCCTGTGATCCCTCGGTTCCCGGTGGCCCTGGATCTCCCTGTGGCCCAGGTGGGCCCGGCTCCCCCGTCGATGGGAGGAACGCGTAGGTCACACCACCGCCGAATACTAATCCAATAACTAGCCCTGCTAGTATGCTTCGTGTGTCCATGGATCTTTATTTTTCTCTGCCTTTAAAAACGGATTCCTGTTTTCGGTGGTAAGGGGATCTTACTCTTGAAGGGACTCGACGAGCCTCGCCCGCTTCTCCTCGTACTGGCAGAGGAGGGCGTCGAACTCGTTCCTCAGTCTTCTGAGTTCCTCCAGCCAGTTGAGGAACTCGAGCATGGACTCGTCGAGCGCGAGGTTCTCTCTCTCAACCTTCAGAGCCATCTTAAAGAAGAATTTCTCAGCTTTCTAATTCAATGAATCTATGTATGGATGATAGACACACAACGGTGACCAATAGGAAACGAGGAAGGGCATCTCCAATGCATAGGGAGCCCTGAGACAATCATGCTGAACGGAACGTGGTAACTCAGGCGCAACATCTTTACCCCACCACCTGTTTTCTCCATGCCATGAAGAAGGATACCATCGACCTCTTGCTTCTTGGGGTGGCTCACTCGCTGAACCACAGCCTTTTCCTCGTGCTGCCGCCTCTGCTTGATAACATAACGACGGATCTGGGCGCCAGCTTCGGCACCATGGGGTTGATCGGCACCTTAACTTTCCTCACCTACGGCTCGGGCGCCCTCATCGGCGGCCCCCTCAGCGACAGGCTGGGGAGCCTCAAGGTTGCGAGGATAAGCATAGCGCTGGGCGGAGTAATGACGGTATTATTCCTGTTCGCCGACAGCGTCTTCGTCTTCGGGGCCGGGATGTTCCTCATGGCTCTGTGGGCGAGCTTCTACCACCCGACGGCCAACGGCCTCATAGCGAAGGCTTTCACAGAGAACACCGGCGGGGCCATGGGCACCCACAACGCCGCCGGCAACCTCGGGCAGGTGCTCACCCCGACGGTGGCCTACTATCTAGGGGTGGCGTACAACTGGCGCCTGAGCTTCGTCTTCTTCGGGGCGTTGTCGGTGGCCACCGCGGCTTTTCTGAGCCGCATAGAGGTGGATGAGGGGGACTCTTCCGGTGAGAGCCAGTCATACTTGGAGTTCATTAGGACGCCCGGACTCTGGATAATACTGCTCTACAACGTCTTCGTGGGGTTCCTCTTCAGGTCTGTTGATCTCTTCTTCCCATCGTTCCTCAGCGTGGAGAAAGGGTACACGGGTGGTCTTGCGGCGGTCGCCAACAGCGGCATATTGCTCCTCGGTACTGTGGGTCAGTTGTTAGGGGGCATGGGCTCGGATAGACTGGGGCAGACGAAGACGCTGCTGATAGCGTCCGCTGGGATGGCTCTCAGTCTCGTGCTGCTCATGGTTCTGCCTACGGGTACGCTGGGCGTCGCCCTGTTCATCGTGCTTTACGGTGTCTCCATGTTCGGGCACCAGCCCACGGTCACCAGCATGGTGAGCAGGCTTTCGCCGCGGCACATGATGGGCCTGGCCTACGGGGTGATGTTCTTCTCGGCGTTCGGCGTCGGCAGCCTGTCCACGACGGTGACGGGTTACCTTGCCGACAAGTATAGCCTAACGGCGGCGTTCTGGCTGAACGCGGGCGTGGGGGCTGCGCTGCTGACGGTGAGCGTGCTGATATATCTTAAGATAGGCGACAACGCCGCGAATCGATGATTTTACTCTTACTTTCCTCGATCACAACTTTTCTGCAATATATTACCGATACATCTATTAATATCAGATATTCTGTTAATACCTAGAGAAAAAGTATGTCTCAGATAGTAAGCATTACCAGCAAGGGTCAGGCGACGATACCTAAGGAACTCAGGGAAAAATACGGCATGAAGGACAAGGCCATCGTCATGGAAACCCCGGAGGGCATCCTGTTCAAACCATTGCCTCCCCCCAGCAGCGAAAAAGGCTCCCTAAAAACCCTCCTCAAAGACAAGACCGCGAAAGAACTGGTGCAGGAAGCAAGGGAACACGAAGAAAGACGCGAAAAGACAGGTGACTGATCTGAGCGTCGTCTTCGACACGGAGCCGCTGCTAGCATTCTACAGGGGGGAGCCGGGAGACACTGATGTCGAGCAAATGATGAACCAGGTGATAGATGGCAGCGTCCAAGCCTACATCAACATAGTGAACCTCACAGAGCTGTACTACATACTGCACAGGTACAGCCCCGAGGCCGCAGAGGAGAAGACACGAAACCTCAGAGCCTACGGTGTCAAGGTCGTGCCTCTCGTAGACGACACGCTATGGAAGCTGGCGGCAGAGATGAAAAGCAGCCACCCTATGAGCCTAGCCGACGCCTACGCAGCCGCGACGGCCCAAACGACAGGCTCGAAGCTGATCATAGGGAGAGACCGTGAGTTCGATGACCTACCCATCGAAACGATGAGAATTGGGGAACACTGAAAACAGCGTGTAATTAAGCTGTTGACCTCGTGAGGTAGGACAGCGCTCCCGTTATGGTCTTGGAGTCCCGTATGTCGTTGTCCTCGATCATCTTGACGACTTCGTCGAAGCCGTGGCGCTCGACTGTTATGGACTCGTCCTCCTCCGGGTGCATACCCAATTGGCTCAGACCCTCGGCGACGTAGAAGTGGATGACCTCGCTGCTATACCCTGGAGCCATGTAGCAGCTTAGGAGCCTGCTCCAAGCGCTGGCGGCGTACCCCGTCTCCTCCTGGAGCTCCCTGACGGCGCAGCCGTAGGGGTCCTCACCCGGCTCCAGTGTGCCCG
>CAZCKR010000145.1:0-4245 GCA_964499305.1 uncultured Candidatus Bathyarchaeia archaeon
TCGAGTTTCTCCTCGTGCTCCCTAAGAATGTTTATCAGCAGGTCCAGCACGTCGATTTTCTCTGTGAACGACATTTCATCACGTAGATATCCGCATTGGATGCTGTACAACTATCATAATATAAGACTCTTTAGGCGCTGTTTTCTATATCTAGGCTCTATTTCTGGTGCACTATTTTTCACAGTAAGGGCACCTGAGGACCCTTTCATATCCCTGCGGGTAGTTCTCAACGAGGCCGTGCACCGGGCACTCGAAGGCATAGAACTGGAGGCTCCCGCTCCATCCGTGCCGTGATCTACGGGACGTAGGAACCGCCCCTGCGACCAGTAGCCTGATCTTCTGCAGCAGGCTGAGCCTGACGCGTGTTTTATGCAGCCTCTCTACCTGAACCATGCCGGTTTAGTCTCACACGCGCCACTGTTTACGGTTATGTGACCTACCCGTGCATTGGCGACGTACATCCCGGAAAAGATTAAACGGTCTCAGCCTCTCTCTTTGATGGTGTTCTGGTTTGGACAGAAAAAAAGTAAACGAGTTCAAGTACATCGTGGAGGCTAACCGGCTCATGAGAGACGGCGGCCTGTTCCTCGTAGCCGAGGGGAAGGACGGTAAGCCCAACGCCATGACCATCGGGTGGGGCTTCCTGGGGACCATGTGGAGGAGACACGTCTTCGTGGTGGCGGTGAGGCTGTCGAGGCACACATATAAGCTCCTTGATGAGTCGGATAGCTTCACGGTCTGTCTCCCCGGCAAGGAGATGGAGGAGTGGCTTGAGGTGTGCGGCACCAAGTCGGGCCGCGACATGGACAAGTTCAAGGAGCTGGGCATGACAGCGGTGAAAGGCGTCAACGTGGAGGCGCCCTACATCGAGGAGTGTCCGGTCCACATCGAGTGCGAGATAGTCTACAGGAACGAGATGAAGCCGGGGCAGCTCAAGAAGGCCATAGAGGACGAGGTGTACCCCACCAAGGACATGCACGTCATCTACTATGGAGAGGTGAAGGGCGTCTACGCGGTGGAGGACGCCGAGGAGAAGCTTGCGTAGGTGAAATAGATGAAGATACTTGTGGTCTATGACTCGCGGACGGGGAACACGGAGGAGATGGCTCACGCCGTCGCCGAGGGCGTGAGGGGAGCCGGAGTGGAGCCGGTCGTGAGGAAGGTGGACGAGGCAAACGTAGACGAGCTTCTACAGGTCCAGGGCCTCATACTGGGCTCGCCGGTCTACTATGGTTTACCAACGGCGAAGATCAAGGCTTTCATAGACGAGTCCGTCAAGTTCCACGGCAAGCTGGAAGGCATGGTCGGCGGCGCCTTCTGCAGCGCGGGGGGAACCCACACAGGCTCCGAGACAACTATCATGGCGCTGCTGGAGGCCCTCATGGTCCACGGCATGGTCGTGCAGGGGACGTCAGCCAAGAACCATTACGGCGCCGCGTCTGTGGGAGCGCCCGACGACGACGATGTCGAGGTCTGCAACAGGATGGGCGAGAGAATCGCCAAACTGGTGAAGAAGCTCAACTCGTAGAATCCCTCCTAGGAACCCTTTTTCTTATTACAGTATCAATACATTCGGTACTTGATGTCGTCAAACTTTAGAGACCGGCTCCTCGATGATCTTGAGGCAGACGCTAAAAGCCTCGTGGGGCTTTGCTCCAGCCTAGTGAAGATACCCAGCGACAACCCGCCGGGGGACACCTCTAAGCTAGCCTCGTTCATTCAGGGCTACCTCGAAAGCCTCGGCGTCGCCGTCGAGACCTACGAGCCGGTGGAGGGGGTGGTTAACGTCGTTTCATCGATCGGGGAGGGGAACCCCCACCTCATACTCAACGGCCACCTGGACCAGTTCCCAGGAGACGTGGGGGAGGAGTGGAGCCGCAGCCCCTACTCGGGGGAGGTTTCGGGCGGTGAGCTGCACGGCCGCGGGAGCGGCGGCATGAAGGGCGGTCTGGCGTCGCTCCTCTACTGCTTCAGCAAGCTGAGCACGCTCAGTCTACCTGGTAAGGTTACTTTCACTGGCACATCCGACGAGGAGACGGGGGGCAGATGGGGCGCCGGGTGGCTCCTCGACAACGTGGAAGGCCTCCGAGGAGACGCGGTCCTGAACGGGGAGCCTTCGGGCCTCACGGTGAGGATCGGGGAGAAGGGCAGAGTGCCTCTGATCCTGCGGGCCAGGGGCCAGGCGGCCCACGGGAGCTTCGCCGGGTACGTCGGCGAGAACGCCATCATGAAGATGGTCAGGGCGCTGCCCCGGGTGGAGGCGATTCAAGGCACGCCCGCGCCCCTGGACGCCGAGGCATTGAGCCTCACCGAGGAGGTGATGAAGGGATACAGGGAGCAGTACGGTCACGAGTCATCCACGATGGCGGACGTGCTCAAGCACGTGACCGTGAACGTGGGGGTGATCCGGGGCGGCGTCAAGGACAACATCGTGCCCGCGCTGTGCGAGGCAGAGGTGGATATCAGGCTGCCCCTCGGCATCAGCCCAGAGGAGATAAGGAGCAGGGTAGAGGAGGAGGTCCACCGAGTCGATGAGGGCATGGAGGTGGAGTGGGGCCGCCACACATCGGTGCTCACGGGGTCCACCTACACGCCGCCTGAGGCAAGGATCGTGAGGCTGCTCCAGGAGAACCACGCCGAGATCACGGGCAGGAAGCCCTACCTGAGCTTCACCTCCGGGGGCACCGACTGCCGGTTCTGGAGGCTTCTGGGGGTCCCGGCGGTCTCGTACGGCCCCAAGGTCTACGGGATGGGTGGGGTGGACGAGCGCATCACCCTGGAGGATCTGGCGACCACAGCCAGAGTCCACATGGGGACCATCATCGGCTTCCTCACTGGACGAGGGTGAAGTTCTTTAGACACCCGCCCGATATTTGGGTCTGATGAAGATCACCTACAAGCCGGCGGAGGAGCTGATTATTCTTGAGATGGTTGAGTACACGCTCAATAAGCTGGCGGAGACGAGCGCCCTCATCCAGGACGCCGGTAGGCCTATAGTGCTCAACTGGGCCGAGGGCATCGTTTTCCATCATATGCCGCTGCCCTTCAACACGAAGGAGCTTCTCAAGGAGCGGCAGCAGGGCCGCATATACTGGGCAAGCGTCATCTACGCCCCGCTTCCCGAGTACAGGCCGACGCTGAAGATAGGCCCCAGGGACATACCCATCGTCACCACGCCTAACCCGCTGCTGATACAGGCCGCGAAATGGATCAAGGAGCAGATGAGCCGCCAGGGGAGTCACCGGCTCTAGACTCGTCCCTCATTATCCCGACGTAGTCCACTCCGTTTATGTGTAGGCTCTTCTCGGGCACGAGCCCCCTCGGCTTAAGGATCATGAATACGATGAGGAGGGCGCCGAGGATCATGTCTTCGAAGATGTCGATGAGCTTTATCCATTTGGAGCCGATCAGCAGGACCCCGACTCCCTGCTTCATTATGTTGAGGGCCTTGAGTAACGCGACGCACAGCAGGGTCCCCAGGTAGCTCCCCGCGTTGCTGCCCAAGCCTCCCACAGTTATCATGAGCCAAGGCCAGAACGTGTAGGTCACCCTGTCGTACATTACGTGCTGCACGTAGCTGTAGTAGTAGCTCACGAGGACGCCGCTCACAGCCATGATGCCGCTGCCGAACATCATTATTTGGCGGCGGATGTTGGCGACGTTCTTGCCAGTGCTCTCGAGGGTCACCTCGTTTTCCCTCACCGCCCTCATGAGGCGCCCGAACGGGCTGTTCATCATGGCCATAATTATGAGGTAGCAGACCAGACCCACCACCAGAATGACCGTGGCTATGATGACCATCTGCTCGCCCTGGTACCAGGCGAAGAAGTTGGGGATGAACGCCCCCAGCGTGCCGCCGGCGATCCCCTCGTTGTTCGCCGCGATGACGCTCACCGCGTTGCTGATTATTAGCAGCAGCATCATCAGCCTCGTGGCCCTGAGTCTGCCACTCATCAAACCTATCAGCCACCCGGCGGCGGCGCCCAGCGTGAAGGCCGCCGCTAGGCTGAACAGGAACAAGCTGAGGCTGAGGAGGGGCTTCGACTGGAAGAAATTAGTTAGCATCCTCATGTTTGTGGGGTTGTCGTAGACCCAGTCAGCGCCGAACGTGAGCTCCGCGCCTCTCCCTATCCACATGCACAGCCTGATCACCACCGCGCTTACGGTGAAGGCGCCGACGGCGACGCTCACGTTGCTGCTCATGTTGGGGATGCCGCCGTTCCCGAACTGGAAGTTCAGGGCGGA
>CAZCKR010000146.1:0-4165 GCA_964499305.1 uncultured Candidatus Bathyarchaeia archaeon
AGCTACGTTAAGATATTCGGGCCGCCGCTTCTCGACGCCATCAGGGCGCTGGACAGGATCGCTGTGGACATGAAGGAGGTCTGTATAATGAACCCGCTGATACAGTTAGCGCCGTATGACTCCTTTACCTCGGACGAGACGAGGCTATACTTCGACGCCGTCGGCGGCGTCGACTCCGCGCGCTGCGACAAGATCATCAGCAAGTCAGGGGAGTCGTTGGGCGAGTATGACTACTACTTTGAGTGGTTCCAGCGGCCAAGGATGAAGGACCTGGAAGTACTGATAGAGAAGCTCGACGAGGCACTCAAGCCGCTCGGCTGCCAGTACACAATAACGACGAAGTAGCCTCCGGCCAAGGCTCTGACATTTTTCTCGGGTCTCGTGTTATCGTAGATCGTCTGCTTGATGCATATACGCCCCAAAGCCTATCCGTTTCATGTGGTATCATTAGCCATGAGGTCATTAGAACTCGTCTGCGTGGTGGGGGCCGGGTATCTAGGAACCCAGATAGGGGTGACATGCGCGAGACACGGGTACGCCGTCAACATGCACGACGTCTCCCTGGAGGCGTTACTGTCCTCCGAGAAGGCCGTTGACGCTTACATACGTGAATGGGTGAGCGTCGGCGACATCACAGGGGATGAAGGAAACGAGATAAAGTCTAGGATACATTTCCTTGAAGACCTCGCTGAGGCTGCGCATAAGGCAGGCATGATCGTCGAGGCTGTGGTGGAGCGTCTCGACGTCAAGCGCGAAGTTTTCAAGAGGCTCGACGAGGTGTGCCGAGGGGACGCCGTCATAGCGACGAACAGCTCGTCCATTAAAGTCTCGAAGATTGAGGACGCGACGAGCAGCCCCCACCGTGTCCTCAACATGCACTTCTATGGGCGTCCTTGGAGGCGGCGGGTCGTCGAGCTTATGAGAGGCTCATCCACATCAGACGAGGTGATGGAGAAGTCCCGCGAGTTCTGCAGGAGCATCGGCCTCTACCCGCTGATGGTGCTGCGGGAGAGCACCGGCTTCATCTTCAACAGGGTGTGGCGGGCCGTCAAGAAGGAGTGTCTCAGGGTCGTGGACCAGGGCGTGGCCTCGTTCGAGGACGTGGACAGGGCTTGGATGAGCCTCTACGACACAGCCATGGGCCCCTTCGGGATGATGGACAGGGTAGGGCTGGACGTGGTAAGGGACATCGAGATGGTTTACTACGAGGAGTCAGGGGAACCCTCGGACGCGCCGCCTGGTATCCTGCTCAGGAAGATCGAGCGAGGGGAGCTAGGCGTGAAGACGGGTAAAGGCTTCTACAGCTACCCAAACTCCAGCTACATGGAGCCAGGGTGGCTCTACGGAGACATTTGACGGCTCATAGTGGAAGAACAAGCTCGACGAGTTCCACTTTGGAGCCCTCTACCTCCTCTTCTATGGTGGCCTCGCGCCTGAACCCCTTCCTATGATAGAAGTTGACGGCTCTTTCGTTGAAGCTCTCCGTCTTCACCACCCTCTTTGTGTACCCGTCATCCTTGGCTGCTTCGATTGAGTGCTCTAACAGTCTGCCGCCGATGCCGACGCCGGTCATGCTCTCAAGGACGACGATCCCGGAAAGCTCCACCAGTTCGTCGCCGGTCCTCCTGTTCGAGGAGAAGCCCACCGTCCGTCCCTCGTCTAATGCTATGAAGACTCGGGTGTCTTCCCTTTCGAGCAGGTTCGAGAGGAACCCGTGGCTGGCTATGTGTTGCATGGTCTCCTCTGTCGCCCCTGTCCAGCCTAGGGCTCCGGGCCCGGCCTCATTCCACGCTTTTCGCAGGAACTCGATGAGGCTCTCGACGTCTTCTTGCTCGGCTTCCCTAACCTTCATCATCCATGTCATCCATGATTAAGCTATTATTGTTAACCAAGTAAGCATATGCTTGAGACTACATGATTCATCGATTCAAGCCCAAGCTGTATTATCACACCTATGGCCCCAACGAGCCTGCGCACCACGTGAAGCCGGGTGACACCATCGTCGCCCCCACGGTTGACGCCGGAGGCAACGACGGTGAAGGTAACCCGATCCCCGACGAGATGAGGCAGAAGGCTAAGGGTACGTCCCTAAGCCGCTCAAACCCGTTGACGGGCCCCTTCTACGTCGACGGCGCCGAGCCGGGGGACACGTTAGTGGTGGACATTCAGAGTATCAAGCTCAACAGGTCCTGGGCGTACTCGTCCATCCTTCCCGGATTCGGCTCACTGACAGAGGAGGCTCCCGGGAGAAGCCTGTTGCTGAACGACCCGCTTCCCAGCAAGAGGTACCAGTGGGAGCTGGACGCGAAGAAAGGGGTTGGCACGGTTAAGCTGCCGGGAAGCAAGGTGAAGAAGGCCTCGATACCGCTTCACCCCTTCATAGGCTCCATCGGTGTCGCCCCGCGGTACGGCAGGGTGGAGATGTCCTTGGCCCCCGGAGAGTACGGGGGCAACATGGACTGCGTCGAGACCTGTGAAGGGTCGACGCTGCACCTGCCTGTGTTCGTTGAGGGAGGGTACCTTGTGTTCGGGGACGTCCACGCAGCTCAGGGGGACGGCGAGCTCTGCGGGGTAGCGTTGGAGACCTCGGCGGAGATCACCTTGAGGGTGGACGTGCTGAAAGGCGAATCCATCGAGTGGCCGAGGATACTGGACGACGACTGGATAATGACGGCGGGCAGCGGCAGGCCCCTCATGGAGGCGTACAAGATCGCCCACGTAGAGATGGCGAAGTGGCTCTGCGACGAGCACGGCTACGAGAGGTGGGACGCGCTGCAGATGTTGTCGCAGGTGGGTCGATGCAGGGTGGGTAACGTGGTGGACCCCAACTACACTGTGGTAGCCAAGTATCCAAGAAAATACCTGCCGAAATAGAGAATTAAACAATTTATATTAATAAAAATTGATGGGGATCGCCTCAATGGCTTTCCCGCTGCTATAGGGCCAGCTAGTACCTTGGCGGCCTGTGCTTCTTGAAGCATTCCTGGCAGTAAACTGGACGGCCTTCGGTCGGTTTGAACGGGACCTCGGCTTCCTGGCCACAGTCAGAGCAGATGATCTTGTGCATCTCTCTGGGGCCGCGGTCGTAACTGCGCCTCTCTCTATAACCCATATCTTTCACTCCTTCTACGTTGTTATACTCAGAATATGTTGATACTCCGCGTATACCTTTCCCGAGTATGCACTGAATTTAAATCTATGGTATTTCAGAGCCGCTACACATACAATCTCGGTTCAATCTGAACCAAAAATGACCGTCTTCGTTGAACCGAGACCGTGCATGTAATCAATCTTTAAACCATGAACCAATAGTGTATCCATGGTTAAGCGGGTTCTCGTCATCCAGAACGACGCGCCGGAGACCCTCGGCCTCTACGAGACCTTCCTACGGGAGAAGACGGATCTAACCCTCATCCACGCGTACAGGATGAGGGAGTCCGACGACTTCCCGCCGGTCCATGAGTTCGACGCCTTCGTCGTGGGGCCCACACCCATCTCAGCCAACGACGCGCTGGACCACGCCTTCCTCCGAAAGGAGTGGAGCTACCTAAGGGAGATAGTGGACTCCGGTAAGCCGACGCTGGGCGTCTGCTGCGGCGGCCAGATGCTGGCCAAGTTCCTCGGCGGCACGGTCAAGAAGAGCCCCGTGAAGGAGCTTGGGGTATACACGGCCACCCTCACCGACCAAGGCGTCTGGGACCCCCTCTTCAGGGGCTTCCCGCCGGTGTTCCCTGTTTTCCACTGGCACAGCGACATGTTCACCGTGCCCCCCGGCGGCGAGCTCCTCGCCACAGGCGACCCCTGCCCCATACAGGCGTTCTCTAGTGGCAAAGTCCGAGGAGTCAATTTCCACCTAGAGATCACGGCGGAGGACGCGGAGAGGTGGGCGGCCGCCTACCCCGAGGAACCGGCGCAAATAGGAAAGACCGCTGAACAAATCATCAGGGAGTGCAAGGAGAAGGAGCCAGAGATGGCCCGGCTGGCCCTGAGGCTCGTCGACAACCTCCTCGCTATGTGATGGTTGCGGCGGCGTCTGGTTACTCGGTTTATTTCTATGGTCGGTGTTTTTAGGGTATTATAGCCTGTTATGAGTTGGGTGGTGGATTGGGTTGGGTGACGAGTACGTGTTGGCTCTGGACGAAGGGACGACCAGCGCGAGGGCCAT
>CAZCKR010000147.1:0-4159 GCA_964499305.1 uncultured Candidatus Bathyarchaeia archaeon
GCCGGCAGCACATCATCCTTCGTCACCACGTAGCTGATGATGTCGCCCTCCACTATCTCGTAGCCCATCTCCACGAGCTTCCGCCCCGCCTTCACGTGCTGGGGGTTGGTGTCGTACCTGCTCAGATCCTTCCCCAGCTGCATCTGGAACGCCACCTCCTCGATCCCGAACTCCCGCTCCTTCAGCCGCCGATGCACATCCTCCACCAGCCCCTTGATCTCCTCCTTGGCCCGCGGAAACTCCTCAGGCGTCTGGACGCCGCTCAGTATAGCGGTTAACTCGTCGAAAGCCGCCTTCAATATAGGCGGTATATGCCGCTTCTTCCCCGTGAGCCCCTTGATGTCCAGCCGCCCATCCTTGTACACCCCCAGATAGTTCTTCTTACGCTCGCTGAACACCGCGTACCTGTAAGTCTTCTCCACCTCCAGGTCGATGCCCAGCGCCTCGTCCGCCCACTCCACCAATGCGCCGATCTGCTCCCCCGTGGGGTGGTTCAGGAAAACGCTGTCCGTGTCCCCATACAGCACCTCGATACCCAGCTCCTCGCTCCTCTTCCCAGCCTCCTCCATGGCATACCGGCCCACCGCCGCCGTACTCTCAGCCAGCGGAGGACAGTACAACGGGAAGCTCTCCGCGCCGAAGACCCCATAAGAAGCGTTCAGGAACACCTTCAACGCCTGCTGGACCACGTTGTAGTACTGCCTCTCATCCACGCTGAGGCTCATGTCCCTAGCCTTGGGCTTGTACCAGAACACCCTCAGGTCGCGGAGGCTGCCTATGAGCTCACTCGTCATGCCGTTCCTCTTGGTGCAGGCCCAGTGCTGGGTCCCGGGGATCAGGTTGCTCTTGCATTCCTCGTGGCCGCAGAGCAGCGTGTCGTAGCTCAGGTTCCAGTTCCTGATGGCCGACGGGTACAGCGACGCGAAGTCCACCACAGTGACCTCGAAGTGTATCCCCGGCTTGGGGTCCCTCACAATCGCGCCCTGATACTTCTTCCCCTTTATGATGGCCTCGGTGGTGGCGCCGCCCTTAGCCAGTATGATGTCCTGGGTGTTCGGTATCAGCCACCCCTTCTGGCGGTGGATCCACTCCATCATCGCCAGGATCCACCTGCTGACCCCCAGCCTGGACGTGTCCTCCAGGATGGTCTTGCTGATGCGCTGCAGCATCACCATGAGGTTCATCACGAGGTTGTCGTTGAACGATGTCAACCGGTACGTGATGTACGCGTCCTGCATGCAGTACTCCCCCAGCTCCGCCATGGGCAGCTGAGAAATGTCCTCCACCTTGATCTTGCCCTCGTCGAGTATGCCCCTGGTGATCTCGTCGAGGCTGAACTCCCTGTACACGTTGCCGAACGCGTAGCCTTGGATGCTCCTGTTCCTGAAGAACTGGTACAGGTCGATGTGGACGCCGTTGGTGATGTACGCGAACCTCCTGCCCAGCGTGATGGGGATGTCCACGTCCGGCACCCCCAGGTTCCGCGCCCGGTTCCGGAGGTACTTGAAGTCGAAGTCGTCTCCGTTGAACGTCAGCACTACGGGGTACTCCTCGATGATACGGAACGTCTCCATGACGATGTCCCGCTCATTATCGTAGACTGTGACCTCGTCGACGCCGTCGATCTCAGGGGTCTCCGCGTCGAACCCAGAGTCGTTCAGCAGCACCACCTTCCGCAGACCATCTGAGCCCGCGAACGCCACACAGATAATGGGGTCCCCCGCCTGGTCGGCGCTGGGCATCCTGTTCTGGACGCTGGGCCGCACCTCAATATCCACAGCCACACGCCTAATCTCGGGTATCGGACACTGGAGGAGCCTGGCCCACTCCCTCATGGGCTCCCTGAACCTCTCCTCGGTGCCGGCCAGGATCTCGTCGAACTGGGGCTCCACCTCCTTGGGGATGCTCCAGTCGTCCGGCACAAGGTCGCCGTCCACCACCCTGTAAGGCATCCCGGGAACCAAGCCCTGATCATAGATGTAGCAATTGTAGTACCTTATCCTGCTCTCCCAGCTCTCCTCCAGGTAGTTCCTGATGGCGCCGGCCCCGCCGCCGATGCTGAGGGGGTCAGCCGCCACTACCTTGGTTACCCTGATCTCCTCGTCCCTGAGGCCGTCGTACCTGACCACCTCCTGGAAGCCCTGGAAACCGCTGTGATTCACGATGCGGCGGTTCTCCTTGAGCTCCTCCGGGGTACTCTTCGAGATCAGGTACGGCTGGTGGCCCGTGTCGTCGTACCAGAGATAGATCTGCTGCGTCTCCGGCTCGTATAGCCGCATATACGCCTTCCTCTGGTCTCCGTCGTAGCTCGCCGAGAGCAGATAGCTTCTCCCCAGGTTGTCGGGGGCCAGCCTGCCCTTTGGTTTAACCGTCTCGTCGCTCATGGCCACCGTATCGAGATACTGTCTCTCGGCGGGATATAATACTGATCAGTTCACCCATGGAACCAGTTTACTAACAAGATGTGATTACATGATGTAAACAACCCTCATAAACGCGATGAATGTATGCCCTTTGAACAAGCTTGACAGAGGCAACAGAGCAGACGGAGTTCGTCAGGTGGAGGGCGGCGGCCCTCGGAGCGATCCTCGCAGTGGTCTTCAGCGCCATAAACGAGTACCTAAGCATAAACCTCGGATGGAGCTTCGGCTACGGCGCCGTGGCGGTGATACTGGGGTACAGCCTCTTCCACAGGCTCAGTGGGGGAAGCTGCCGCCGGTAGCTCAGCTTCCTCCTCATCGCCAGCCTCAGCCAGATGGGGATATACCAGACCCTCGCCTTCGTTCTGTACACGCTGGAGACGGAGCCCACCGTGACCTTCCCCGGATGGCTGGCGCCCCCAAAGGAGGTGGTGCTCGCCAAGGACCTGAGCCTCGTGCACTGGGTCAAACCCATGGGGTTCCTGATATTCGCCATGGCCGTGAGCATGGTCGCCGGAGTCATCTTCTACTCGGTGCTCAGGGACGCGCTGAACAAGAGCCCCAAGATGGTTTGGCCCAGCCAATCCGCGAACACCAAGCTCGTGGACGCCTGCATGGAAGGCGGCGGCTCAGCCCGCCTGGTGACCATCGCCGCCTTCATCGGGTTCGCCGTGACGTTCCTCCAGCACATCCTCAAGATATGGGGCTTGGATCTGACGATGATCGATCTATCCGGGTTTCTACCCAGAGGCAGCGTCCTCGTGGTCTCCCTGAGCCTGGCCTTCGCCTCCATAGGCTACCTCATAAACGTTCACACCAGCCTCAGCCTCCTCGCGGCCGGGCTGGTAAGCTATCTCGTGGTCAGCCCCCTGCTGGTACAGAGGGGCCTGATGGAGTATAACCCGGACATGATGGCATACTACAACGACCTCCTGTACAGCTACACCCTCAGCCCCGCCATAGGGGTGATGCTCCTCGGCGGCATACTGCTCTCCGTCGTCATGGTGGCCAAGAACGCGTTAACGAAGAGCAAGGAAGCCCAGACGGAGGAGCTTGGCTACATCGACCTGTTCAAGATTCTCGTCACAGGGATCGCCGGGGACCGCCGTTTCCTAGCGGGTACGTTGGGGGTGTTCACGTTGCTGGCCTCTCTCGCGTGGGTGCTCAACCCCTTCCAGCCGTTATCCAGGTGGTTCGCCGTGGGCTTCACGTTCTACAGCTTCTTCGTAGCGGGCTTCATGGAGACGGTCTTCATATCCAAGATGCAGGGCGAGACAGGGATGGGCATGGGGACCGCGTCCATGCTCCTCTACGACCTCCCCATCTTCACCGCCGGGTACAGAGGCTACACGGGCTACTGGGCGTACCCCTTCTTCAGGCCCAACCCCTGGCTCGGCTCAGGCAGCCTCCCCTACGACAAGTACCGGGACGAGACCCGGATAGGCTGGTGGGACATCATACTCGCCAAGATCGTGGGGTGGGTGCCCACCGTCTTCTTCAGCGTCGCCTTCACCCTGGTCCTCTGGAAGTACGTTGGCTTCAACACGCCACTGATGCCGGCCGTAGGCGTCATACAGGCCAAGGTCTACGTCACCATGCTGGCCACCGGTAACGTCTCCTCAGTCATCAACCCCCTGACCTTCATCCTGGGCGGAGCAATCGGCGCCCTCCTAGAGGTGTTCACCCCCGTAAGCATGATGGGGCTAGGCATGGGGCTCTTCCTGCCACCCCACTACATA
>CAZCKR010000148.1:0-2710 GCA_964499305.1 uncultured Candidatus Bathyarchaeia archaeon
AAAGTTGGTGCGGCTGCCGGGATTCGAACCCGGGTCATCAGCTTGGGGGGCTGAGATCTTACCAGGCTGGACCACAGCCGCATAACTCTGCACCAGAATGCTTTTACATCCGTCTAATAAGAGTTGTCTCTGAATCTTTAGACATATAAATCGGTTATATTAAATGAATAGAGCAAATCGAAAAAAAGTTATATATGGATTTGATGTAAACTGGTTAACGCCTTAGATGTGAGGGCCTGTAGCTCAGCAAGGTAGAGCATCGGCCTTTTAAGACTGAAGGGTCGAGGAAAGCCGTTGGCCAGGGGTTCGAATCCCCTCAGGCCCGCCACGAGGATCAAGGGAGGGGGAAGCATGGCCGAAACGAGAGTCCGGGAACTAAAGTACCGAATGATGATCACCGACCTGTTGAAGGTGGCTAGCGAGTCTAACACGTATCAGGAGCTCTCGGAGGTTCTAGGCTTGAGTCCGCCGATACTGAGCAGGTATATGCGCGGCCATGTCCTCCCCAGCTACTCCCGAGCCCAGGGGCTGTACGAGAAGCTCACGGAGATCACCAACATTAAGGACGCGCTTAAGAAGCGCATCATGTTCGACGAGGATGGCTACTTCGACAACACGCCACTCGTCAGCGAGATCACTTGGCTCAAGATATTGAGCAACTACGCAATGGAGAAGTTCGCTGGGCGGAGAGTCACCAAGGTCCTCACGGCGGCGGTGGACGGAATTCCGTGCGCCACATTGGTGGCCAACCTACTCGACATCGACCTCCTCGTAGCCAAGGACTCCAAGGAGGTGGGTATCCAGGAGTTCATCGAGGAGACATATATTCCACGTGGAAGCGCGATGAGGAAGAGCCTCTACGTCCCCAAGACTGCTATAAAGAAGAAGGACAGCGTCCTCATCATCGACGACGTCGTCAGGACGGGTGAGACTGTGCTGGCTCTCGTAGACCTTGTTCGTAACCAGCGGGCCGACATCGCAGGCATCTACGTACTGGTAACGGTCGGCGATGAGTGGAAGGAGTACCTTGATAACATCATCAGCAAGTACTCCTTCGAGGTGCTCATCGAGATTTGACAGGTTTCAACAACGTTTTTATCGTTCCCCACGGTAGTAGCTGAGGCTTAGCCATGTTCAACCTCATCACCCTCAAGGACACCATAAGGATAGACCCCAGCATGTTCGGGGAGCCGCTTCAGGCCGCGGCTTACTTCGAGCTCAGGAACAAGTACGAGGGGCTGGTGGACGAGGAACTTGGCTACATCATCAGCGTCATCAAGCTCAAGGTGAACCCCAACGGCCGGATAATACCTGGGGACGGGGGCACTCACCACCCAGTGGTCTTCGAGATACTCACCTTCTTCCCCCAGCTCCAGGAGGTCATCGAGGGGGAGGTCGTGGAGGTAGCGGATTTCGGCACCTTCCTGAGGATAGGCCCCGTGGACGCGCTTCTCCACGTCAGCCAGCTGATGGACGACTTCATTAGCTACGACGAGAGGCAGGGAGTGCTGCTGGGCAAGGAGAGCGGAAGAACCATCAGCAGGGGGGACGTGTTCAGGGTCCGCATAGTGGCGGTGAGCTTCCCCCGGGGCCGTAGCAGCGGCAAGATAGGCGTCACGGCTCGTCAGCCGATGCTGGGGAAGCTGGACTGGATACTCGCCGAGGCGGTGGGTGAACAGGAGGAGCAGGAGGAAGAGTAGTGCCGAGAGCCTGCCGTACATGCAAGATCATCACAGACGAGAACGTTTGCCCAATCTGCAGGGGCACCGAGCTGAGCGACGACTTCTCCGGCCTACTCATCGTGCTTGACCCGGAGAACAGCATTCTCGCGGAGAAGCTCGAAGCCAAAGAGGCTGGGAACTACGCCCTCAAGATAAGGTAAGGCGGCGCAGGAACTGACGGGTTTCAAGGATCTAAAGCTTCCCTTCGATATGCGCGGAGAACTGAAGAAGCCGCTGGGCGAACTCATCAGGGGAGACGTATCAGATAACGTCGTCGTTCTCAGGGAGATGCTGGAGGAGAAGAAACCACCCTGCTTCGCCACGGTCGGGGACTACGTCACATACTACATCATCGAGTCTGGCCTCAACCCCGACTTGGCTGTCGTCGATCACCGGGTCATGAGGCAGGACGTGGAGCCTTTCAAGTTCAGATGGGACAAGGTAACCGTCAGCAACCCCGCGGGCACCATAAAGGCCGAGGCGCAGAGGGTGCTACGGGACGCGATAACCCTTAAAAAGAGGCTCGGGGTTGTTGTTGAAGGTGAAGAGGATCTGTTGGTCCTTCCTCTCATGGCGATGATGCCGATCGGCTCCGTGATCGTCTACGGACAACCCCGTGAAGGCATGGTCGTGGTGACCTTGACAGAGGAGCGGAGAAGATGGGCCAAGGACTTCATGGCAGAGATGGAGGAAAAAAAGAGTTGAAGCTAGTACTGACCTCGACCAAGACCAACCCCCTGTTCAAGAGGCAGGAGGTCGAGTTCAAGGTGGAGGAGCCCTCGACGCCGAGCAGGTCCAGCGTGAGGATCGAGCTCGCGGTGGCGCTACGCGTTGAGCTGAACCAGGTCTACATCAGGGAGATGGAGACCAAGTCCGGGACCAGGACGACGGTCGGGGTAGCCCACGTGTACGAGGACCCCAACATGGCTATCAAGGTGGAGCCGAAGCACATCATAGAGCGTAACATGTCCGCCGCGCCGGCCGCGCCA
>CAZCKR010000148.1:2810-4156 GCA_964499305.1 uncultured Candidatus Bathyarchaeia archaeon
GGGGCGCGGTTCCAGCCAGACATGATGGGAAGCATGGTCTTCACGGGGCAGCTCGACGCAGAGACGGCTTGGGCGGCCTCGGACGACGACGGCGTCACGGTGAAGGACGAGCTACAGCGCATAGGCTACCTAGGAAACGACGATCTTGAAGCCCTGCACTATCTGGAGCTCCACGTCGAGCAGGGGCCCGTGCTTCACAGCGAGGGATTGGATATAGGCGTCGTCGAGGGTGTGCAGGGAATGGCCTGGTGGGACGGGGAGTACACCGGCGAGGCGAACCACGCGGGCACTACGCCGCTTCACCTCCGCTGGGACGCTCTGCTCGCCGCCGCCGAGTTGTGCCTCAGGCTGAGGGAGGCGGCTGAGAGGCTTGGTAGGGGGTCTGTGGCGACCATGGGTAGGCTCCACCCCAGGCCTGACACAAGGAACGTTGTGCCAGGCGGAGCCTTCTTCACCGTGGACTTCAGGCAGTACGAGCGTGGGTTATACGAGGGAGGGCAGAAAATAGTGGCTAACCTGATACGAGACGTGGCTGAACGGCACGGCCTTGAGCATAGCCTCACACAGACGGTGGACGCGAAGCCGGTGAGGTTCGACCGAGGGATGGTCGAGCTCGTTGAGAGGAAAACGAAGGAGCTGGGGCTATCCTACAAGGTTATGCACAGCGGAGCCGGGCACGACGCCCAGTTCATGAGCCACGTCTGCCCGACAGCCATGGTCTTCGTGCCATCCATCGGAGGCAGGAGCCACTGCCCCGAGGAGAGGACGCTGAAGGCCGACTGCGTCAACGGGGCGAACGTCCTGCTCAGGTGCGTGCTGGAGCTGTCGATGGGAGTCTAACCGCGCCTCTCGATGACTATCGTAAAATAGTTGCCAGTGGATGAAATAAACGTGGAGGAGTCCGTTCGGAACTGTAATTTCTGTGGCGCGCAGACAGTCACTCCCTACCGGTGCCCCGAATGCGGCAATCTATTCTGCCACAGACATCGCCTCCCAGATCATCATGACTGTGTAGCTAGAAGGAAACCTTTGAGAGGAAAAGGACGCGCCAAACGTGTAAGCTAGGCAAGTCGGATGGGCCAGCTGGTGATGATACTGGGTATGGTGGGTGGAGCTTTGATGATTCTTCACGTGTTTGAGATCGTAGACCTCTACGAGATGATCGAGCGTCTCCGCGGATTCGCGGCTAGTTAACGTGACCCCGGTGAGAATCACTACTTTAATATGGAAAAGATGACGCTTTTATCTGTCCCTGAGGTTGTAGGGAGAGCCCGTGGCCAAGTTAGGATAAGGCACCGGACTTCTAATCCGGAGATCGAGGGTTCGAATCCCCCCGGGCTCGCCAA
>CAZCKR010000149.1:0-4151 GCA_964499305.1 uncultured Candidatus Bathyarchaeia archaeon
CTTGGCAGTAGTACACTATGCAATGATACAGTAGTTTTTGAGCCCAACTCGTCCAAGACGTGGGACGCTGGTTTTCTCTTCAGAGAATCAGTAATCACATTAGAGGCTCACGACAGAACACCAAACCTCAAAGAATCATGGAGATCATTGATGATGTACATAATGGATGACACCCAGTATCAGACGTACACCGAGGACATCGCAAATAACCTTGATTCATTTATCCCATATATCCCCCGTGCGCTCGTGGAGGGTATAGAGTCAACCACGGATACCCACGTCCGGTTCAGAGTTCCATACGAAGACTCCTGGCACGTTGTGATCATCAACCATGAACCAGCTTCAAAAGAGTACCTTGAAAAGATATTTATGATCAAACTACGAGTCGAGTATAAAGCCGGGATTCTAAGATATCCGGGATTACTGGGAGTAATAATCGCAGGGATATTGCATTATAGAAACCAGGATAGAGAGTAATCAATTGTATTAAGGTGTCATTTTTTTGTGCGTAACCAAAATTCCTGCCTGCTATAGTCTGTCCTCAGTGGAAAATGAAATAACCGCCTACATCCCACTGTAGAAAGGTACAGCTATGAAAGAGACTTGGCGCCTCATCGACATGAGGATCGAGGACGCGCCCACACAGATGGCGATAGACGAAGCCATAGCCATGGTGCGGCTCAAAGAAAACACACCCAACACCATACGGCTCTACAGGTGGAACCCCTCAGCCGTCAGCATAGGATACTTCCAGAGCATAGAGAAAGAAGTCAACCTCCCAGCCTGCGAGGAACACGGCGTCGACGTCATACGCCGCATAACAGGCGGAGGCGCCGTATACCACGACTACGACGGCGAGATAACCTACAGCGTCGTCGCCCCAGAGGCGGACCCCAAGATGCCCGCCGACATACTGGAGTCCTACGAGCTTATATGCGGCGCCATAGCCAACGGCCTCGCCCTCCTCGGCGCAGAAGCGGAGTTCAAGCCAGTCAACGACATAGTCGCCGGAGGCAAGAAGATATCGGGGAACGCCCAGACCCGCCGTCACGGCGTCGTGCTTCAGCACGGCACCGTCCTCGTGGACAGCGACATCAAACGCATGTTCCAGGTTCTGAGGGTGAGCGACGCCAAGATAAGCGACAAGCTCATACAGGCCGTGGAGGACAGGGTCACCAACCTAAGGCGCTACCTCGGCCGCCAGGTGGGCTTCGACGAGGCGAGGAAAGCCCTCGTCAAGGGCTTCGAGGACACCTTCGACGTAGCCCTCCAGCCGGGGGAGCTAACGGACGCCGAGAACCGGCTGGTGAAACGGCTCCACGAGAAGTATAGCAGCAGAGAGTGGGTGTTCCAGAGATGAAGCGGGCCGAGTACAAGATACCGGGAGGCAAGCTCCTATCCGCCGAGCTAGCCGTCGAGGGACACCACATGGTCGGCGTCAAGATCACGGGCGACTTCTTCATGCACCCCGAGGCCGCGATAATCGAGCTGGAGAAGGCCCTGGAGGGAGCCCCCGCGGCAGACCTAGAGGACACGGTGAAGAGATTCTTCCGGGAAAACGACGTGACCCTCTTCGGCATCCATGTCGAAGACTTCGTCAAAGTCGTCAGGCTTGCCCTAGAGTCATAGGGCGACTAACCTGTCTTCAAGGGCCCTGGGCGTGGCGCAGCATCCGTCGAAGCGTTTCACCTGATACCCCTCTTCGAGGGCTCGGCTCACGGTGGACCTGGACGCCGACGCGACGCGTTCAGCCCCCGCCTCTATGGCTTTCCACTCCAGCTCCGTCTTGTATCCCCTACTCCTCATGCAGCCGAGCGAGACCTCGGTACTTGGACTGAGCCTCTTCGACTCCTCGATCAATCCGATGAACTCATCGATGGCTGGCGGCTCCACACGCGACATCGGGGTGTCCACCGTGGGTATGAGGCCGAGGAACACTATCACCTCGGGCTCAATGGATAAGGACTGCTCCAGGGCCCTGTGCTCTCCCTTCAACTCGCCGAAGTGCAGCCCGACGCATATGTGGGGAGCCACCGACGCGGCGCCGGCGTCCCTCAGGTTGGTCAACGTGGCGCCGTACTCCCCCACAGACGCCTTCAATCCGTAAACGTCTCTGAGGGTCTCTTCGCTGCCGACCATGTCCACCGACACGATGTCGGCGCCCGTGGACGCCACTTCCTCAGCCTCGCGCATGTCCAGCATCCCGGTGTGGAGGTTAAGTATGAGGCCGGTGTTCTCCTTCACCCACGTCAGGGTGGGCAGAAACCGCCTAAGCGGTACCCTCCCTTCTAGGGTGGAGCCGCCGCTGACCAGCAGACCCGCGCCGCCGTCCCTCTCATGCTCGACGCAGAAGTTTTTCAGCTTCTCTGGGGTGCTGACGTCGGGCATGTGCCCGAGGTAGTGGGCCTTGCAGTGAGCGCACATGAGATCGCAGTGTGGGCCGGTGACAGAGACGCTGGGGAACCGAGGCAGCGGGTAGTAGAATCTAAGCGTAGGTGACATGGATCGTCGGCTCAGTATGCATCTGGATGGACGCGATAAATAGGTTGTTTAAAAAAAGGGGTGGGTAGCTACTCGGCGGCTTCCGCCAGCTTCCTCCCTAGCTCCCTGCACTTCTTGAGCACGGCGTCGCTGGGGGCTCCGCTGGACTCGACTGGGTCGCCTATGACGGTACCCACGCGTTTCAGCAGGTTCACGAAGGGCTCGCGCACCTTCCCGCCGCCCCCGTGGCTGTAGAAGAGGGCGAGGGGCTTGCCCGTCATCCCCTCCTCGTTCCTGTGGATGTACCAGTCGTCCATGAATGTCTTGATGCCGCCGGCGACGTAGCTGAAGTAGTCAGGCGTGCCAACGGCGGCGACCCTGTAGTGGGGGAACGTGGTGATGTCCAGCCTGTCCTCGTCGGTGTTGAACATCACAACCTGTAGCCCCGCCTCCTTGAGTCCCTCCGCCACGGCTTCGGCCATCTTACCCGTGTTGCCGTACTGCTGCGAGTGATACAATACGAGTGCTTTCATCCTAAGTTTCTCCGAGAATCCATCCATAATCTATCCACCAATTATTTAAACGTTATATTTTTCTATCAAACATTAGATGCACAAATCATACGTTTTCATTCTCTCTTGGTTAACCCTAAATCCCCTGGAGACACAGGAATAGCCATGGCTAAGATAGGATGCTCGTTAGATGAGATCGACACCCCGGCGCTACTACTGGACCTCGACGTGATGGAGGCAAACATAGAGAAGATGGCCGAAAGGTTCAGGGGGATGCCGGCGGAGCTACGGCCTCACGCCAAGACCCACAAGACCCCCATAATCACGCAGAAACAGATAGAGGCGGGCGCCATAGGCGTCACCTGCGCCAAGCTGGGGGAGGCGGAGACCATGGCGGAGGCGGGCGTCAGGGACATTCTCATCGCCAACCAGGTGGTCGGTGAGCCCAAGGTCACCCGGCTCATGAGTCTCGCCAAGCACAGCGATGTCATTGTCGCCGTCGAGGACACCTTGAACGTGGGGCACCTCGCCGAGAGGGCCAGGGAGAAGGCCGTCAAGCTCAACGTCCTCGTCGAGGTGGATGTGGGGAACAACCGCTGCGGCGTCATGCCCGGGAAGCCGGCCCTCGACCTGGCCAGGGAGGTACAGGTGTACCCCAGCCTCAACCTCAGGGGCCTCATGGGCTACGAGGGGTTCTGCCAGTTCATCGCAGACATGGACGAGAAGAAGCGAAAGACCACGGAGGCAATGGACAAGCTCGTGGGCTCCAAGGACACTCTGGAGGACGCCGGCATAGGCGTCGAGATCGTGAGCGCGGGCGGCACAGGCACCCACATGATCAGCGGCAGGCACCCTGGGGTCACCGAGATCGAGGCGGGCAGCTACGTCTTCATGGACACCCGCTACAGCCAGGTCCCCGGCCTAGAGGACTTCGGCCAAGCCATCAGCATACTCAGCACCATAGTCAGCACCAGCCATGAGGGGAAAGTGATATGCGACGCCGGCCTCAAGACCATCACCTTCGAGTTCGGGATGCCCCCCGTCAAGGGCAGAGACGACGCCAGGTACGTCAGGCCCAACGAGGAGCACGGCCACATAGAGGTAGACCCCAGCTTCAACCTCAGACCCGGCGACAAGTTCGAGCTCATCCCCACCCAC
>CAZCKR010000150.1:0-4117 GCA_964499305.1 uncultured Candidatus Bathyarchaeia archaeon
CACCATGAAGGGGAAGTTGAACGGCGCCACGCACGCGAAGACGCCGAGGGGCTGCTTGATGAGCACCTCGTCGATGCCCCTGCTGATGTCCTCCGCGTTGTAGCCCATCATGAGGCTCGGGATACCCATAGCCATCTCCACGTTCTCGATGCCGCGGCGTACCTCGCCCCGGGCCTCGTCGATGATCTTGCCATGCTCCATAGTCAAGACGCGGCTGAGCTCCTCGAAGTTCTCCTCCAGAAGCTGCTTCAGAGTCATCAGGTAACGCGCCCTGGTGAGGGGAGTCGTCCGTCTCCAGCGTGGGAACGCGTCTTTCGCCGCGTCCACGGCCGCCTTAACGTCCTCTCTGTGGCCGACAGGCACCTTGGCTATCGTCTTCAGGGTCGCGGGGTTAACCACGTCCCTGGTCTCCGAGGCCTCTGACTCCACCCACTCGCCGTCCACATAGTTCCTAAGCTCCATCACGCCTTTGATGGGCTCCTCAAGTACAACCATAACACAACCAACCTTCAGCTCGTTGACTGACCTGTAACTCATACTATGAGTTGTAGACGATTTAAAACATCATGCAGAGCCATTAGGCCATGGGCTTGAGCGGAGGCGCTTCCCTCACCCAACGCGAGGCCAGACTTAAGCCTCAGAAGTTGGGCACGTTTATGCAGTACCTCATGGGTTCACTCCTGTTTATAGGGATAAAAAAAGGGGTAAAAACTATCTCTATGCTGCCACGCCAAGCTTCCTCATGAAGAGGAGCGCCACGGCCTTGCTGCACTGGATGATCTCGTCGATGCTGGCGTTCTCGTCCTGCTTGTGGCCCCTGCTGTAGGCGCCGCCGACGCCGAAGTTTATGCACGGCATCCCGCCGTCCACCACCTGGTAGTTCATGTCCGTGCTGCCCAGGGTGCCGGTGAACGGGAGCATCCGCCCCAAGGCGTCCTTTATGATCTCCCTGGAGCTGACGGCGTAGGGGTCATCGGCTTGGACGACGTAGCCCTCCCTGAAGTTCACGACGCCGAGCTCGTACTCCAGCTCCGCGTCGGTCGCCTTGACGCCGTCAAGCACCGCCTTGAACTCGTCGTGGACCTCCTGATAGGTCTCGCCGGGCACCATGCCTCGGAGCACCTCCTCCTCGCATAGGTCCGGCACCGTAGCGCCCTGTACGCCTCCCTTGATGGTCCCTATGTTGAGCATCGCGGTCATGGACTCGATGCCTTTCGCGCGGAGCGCGTCCCCGAGGTCGATGCCGGGGACGGAGACCTGTCTCCTGAGGAGCACGTTCCTCCAGTAGTCGTTTAGGGCCACGTTGAGTTTACTCATCTTCTCTATGGCGTTGATGCCTAGGATGGGCATTTGCCCATGCCAGCTCAGGCCCTTGGTCCTGAGGAGGAAACGGGTTCTTCCCTGCGCCGCGAGACCGATCCCGGAGAGGCCCCCGTCAAGCTGTATCCCCATGTCGGCCTTCACTATGCCTTCTTTGATGAGGAAACCGAGGCCCGCCACGCCACCTATCTCCTCGTCACAGTTCCCGGTGAGTATCAGGTCCCCTTTGAGCTTCACGTCGTTCATGTGTATAGCTTGGAGGGCGAGGGTCATGGCGGCTATCTCGCCCTTGTCGTCTGCGACGCCTCTGCCCCAGATGTACCCGCCGCCGCGATCCCACATGCTCTTGGTGTAGGGGGTGTCATCGGTGACCTCGCCTCCGAGGGGGTCGACGGCCCACCCCTCCTCCTGGATGGCGGCGCAGTCCGTGTGTGCGCTTATGTGTAGCGTGGGGCCGCCTCCCTTCCCCTTGTAGAGGGCCACCACGTTGCTGCGGGGACCCTCTAGGCCGAGGAAGTCGGCGCCGGAGAGCGTCACGTATTTCTCGGTGGCCTCGTGGATGCTCGTCTCGCAGCCCAGCTCGCTGAACTTGTCCGCCATCAGGTCGCAGATGACATCGTAGTTGAGACCCGGAGGCGTCTGAGTGTCGATGCTAACCATCTTACGCAGGTAGTCTATCATGTCGTCCCTGTGGGATTCTATGTAATCAGATACCCGTTTCTCGGTCTCAGATAACATGAGTAAGAATACGCGTCGATGGTATAATTACTTGGGAGGGGGAGCACCGGCTGACTGTCAAGGTGATGTCTGAGGCTGTCTTCGGCGACGAGGGTCTGAGAGCGGAGGCTATCAGGGACCGTCTCAACGAGGTGCTTGCAGGCTATGCGTGTAGGCCTTGGGTGGTCTCCGGCATCGTCGCCAGTATCCCTAGCTTCAGCATCTGTGATGCAGCTAAGAAGTAGAACACGTACTCCGGGCCCAGCCTGTTCCAGAGGAGGCCGCCTAGTATGGGGCTGCTCATGTTGATGAGGCCTCTGAACAGGCCGTTGAGCCCGAACCAGCTGCCCAGCAGGTCTCTGGGTACAAGTTCCACCGATATCGCTCCGGCTGTGACCCCGGCGACAAATTGGAAGCCGCTGAGGAGTCCAGCGAGGATCAGCAGTGGGGCTCCATCGGCATAGACTAGGAGCAGCATCGAAAGGCAGTAGAGGGGCGTCACGATGGATATGAGGCGTTTCCTGCCCATCCTGTCGGCGAATATGCCGCTTGGTATGGCGAGAAGCGTCACCACGACGTAGAACCCGGTGTCCATCATGCCCAGGGTGTACTGGTCCGCAAGCTTGTACTCCCGGGCGTAGAGGGGCACGTATATGGCCATGTACATGGGGAACGCGGAGATTACCTGGTAGAGGATCCACCTCTTCACCGTGGTGCCCTCGTCGAGTATCCTCCTGACGCCCTCCGCTAGGCTCCTGCGCCCGCCTCCCCCAGAGACTACCGGGTTCTGGAACCATATGTAGATGACCATGGCGGCGGCGGCGATGCCCATCGTCTGCAGCCAGTAAAGGGGCCTTATGCCTTCCACCGATAGGCCGCCGAAGCGGGATATGATGAACGCGGCGATTACCGGCGCTATTATCCGGGGAAGCGCCGCGAGGGTGTCGCAGAGCTGCATCCCGGTCGCCCTCTCGGCGCTGGCCAACGTGTTCCCGCATATCATGGGGCACACCGTTGAGGCCATGGCGGTGCTCAGGGACGTGAGCACGAGTGCGACCATGGTGATCTCCCATCCCTGGGCGATCCCGAAGACTGCGTAGCCGAGGGCCATCAGGGGAAGGGCCGTGAGCAGCATCCTCTTGATGCCGTACCTGTCGGCGAGCCAGCCCACGGGCAGGGTTATGAGTGTGCTGGCGAGGCCTCCGACGCTGTTCACGTACCCGATCTCCATGGCCGTGGCGCCCAGCTCCGAGATGTATACGCTCTGGTACTGGGAGGTAAGGCCGAGGGAGAAGTTCTGCAGGACATTCCTGACGATGTTGACCTTGAAAGCCTTCTTCTGGCGCCGTATGAAGCCCAGTGCGTGGCCGGCCACCGAAGCCATGGCAGATAGAGGCGTGACACGATTAAAAAATGGATGCTACGCCAGGTGGCACCTGAGCATGGTCTTCCCGAAGACGTCGCTGCCTCCGCACGCGTCGCATCTAATGCAGGAGACCTCCCGCTGGCCGGACTGGAGCCTCCTAACTAGGTCGGGCTCCCTTATGAAAGGCCTGCTCATGCTCACCATGTCCGTGAGACCCGTGTCGACCGCCTTTTGCATGGTCTCAAGCTTACTGAAGCCGTAGACCAGGGCCATGGGCGTCGGCCTCGTGGCGTCCCGTATCTTCGATGCGTGCCCAGCGAAGGCCAGGTCAGCCAGAGCCGGGTCGCCGTGCTTGGCGCGGGTCCTAAGTGCCTCCTGTTTTCCTCTTCCTCCGCCGCTGACCTCTATCAGGTCGACGCCTTCCTCGGCTAGGGCCACCGCCGCCTTCACGCTGTCGTCGACGGTGAACCCGTCTGGGCTGAAGTCGTCGCAGTTCATCTTGATGAGCACCGGCTCGTTCCCGACTCGGCCCCTGACCTCGTCGTACACCTCCATGAGAAACCTCATCCTGTTCTCCAGGCCGCCGCCCCAAGTGTCTGTGCGCCTGTTCACGTGGCGGCTGAGGAACTGGCTGACGAGGTAGCCGTGGGCGCCGTGGATCTGGACGCCGTCGAACCCCGCCTGCATCGCCCTCTCAGCGGCGTCGCCGTAGGC
>CAZCKR010000151.1:0-4036 GCA_964499305.1 uncultured Candidatus Bathyarchaeia archaeon
TGGTGGCTATGACCGCGAAGTCGGCGCCCGCGGCGTCCAGCCTCTCCAGGCCGTCCAGTAGCGCCTCCTCTATGCTGTCCCAGTCCTCGACGGTCATCCAGTCGGCGAACCTCTGGAAGCTGACGTCGTAGATCACCGTCTCCGGGTACTCCAGGTCTCCGTGCCGTTTCTCGTAGGTCTTGAATATGTGTTGATAGTAGAGCACCGTGGACTCCGCCGTCAACCCTCCGAGGATGCCTATCCTCTTATGCAAACGCTGTCACCTGTGGATGGATCGGCGTCGCGGGGTATATCAGTGATCCCCTGAGGGGTAACAGTTATCACGGCGGCCCATCATAGTCTCACGATGTTAGTGTACGGCCCTGTCCCTTCTAGGAGGCTTGGTAGGAGCCTCGGGGTGAACCATGTGCCGCCGAAGACGTGCAGTTACTCTTGTGTGTACTGCCAGCTTGGGCGCACTGATAACATGATATGTGACCGGAGACGCTTCTACGACCCGGAGGTCATCGTTGAGGAGGTGAGGGGCAAGGTAGAGGCAGTGGGGGAGGGGATCGATTACGTGACCTTCGTCCCCGACGGGGAGCCGACGCTGGACGTCAACCTCGGAGCGATGATAGAGGCTGTGAACGGGCTTGGCGTGAAGACGGCGGTCATAGGAAACGCCTCGCTGCTGTGGATGGAGGAAGTGAGAGGCGACCTCATGGCCGCGGACTGGGTGTCCGTGAAGGTGGACGCCGTCACCGAGGAGGAGTGGAGGAGGGTGGACAGGCCCCACGGGGGGCTGGACCACGGGAAGGTGCTGGAGGGTGTGCGGACGTTCGCCAGAGAGTACCGAGGCACCCTCTCCACGGAGACCATGCTCGTCAAGGGGTTCAACGACGGCGGTGAGCCCAGCCACGTCGCCGGGTTCCTGGCGGAGATCGAGCCCGACGTGTCCTACGTCGCGATACCGACCCGGCCGCCGGCCGAGGGCGGTGTCGAACCCGCCGACGAGGAGGCCGTGAACAGGGCGTACCAGGTGTTCTCGGCGGTCCTCGGGAACGTGGAGTACCTGATAGGGTACGAGGGGAACGCCTTCGCCTCGTCCGGGGACCTGGAGATGGATCTCCTGAGCATCACTGCGGTGCACCCAATGAGGGAGGAGGCCGTGGAGGAGCTGCTGAGGCGCGACGGCTCGGGCTGGGGGGATGTGGAGAGGCTCATAGGGGAGGACAAGCTCGTGGAGCTGGAGTATATGGGCAACAGGTTCTACATGAGGAGGATATCTAGCCGTTCGAGATGAGGAAGCCAGTCTGTAGAGTGTTTTGGCTGGCCGTCTTTTCGGGTACCCGTAGCCGGTACTATTGATGTTGACGGCCGGTTGTTTTACGGTCACTTGATGAAAAATTCTATCAGACGAGAGACGCTTTAAGTGTAGAGGGGTTGGACATGGTTCTCACAGATTTTGAGCGAGACGTTTTGGCGGAGGTCTCGAAGGAGAGGTGCTGGGGGCACGTCGAGTGGTTCGCCGCTCAGGGCGAGAAGCTCAGCGGGACGCCGGTCAACGAGAGGGCCGTCGACTACATCACGGAGGCGCTGAAGGGGATCGGCGTAGAGGCGTCGGCGCCGGGGTTCCAGGCTTGGCTGGGGTTCCCCGATCTCTTCGACGCCGAGGTGAAGGTGATGGAGCCTGAGGAGAGGGCCCTGAGCTGCGTCGCCCTCGCCCAGTGCGCGTCCGCGTCGGTGGAGAGGGGGCTCGTGTACGTCGGCGGGGGGGGGCTGAGTGACTACGAGGGGGTAGACGCGGTGAACAAGGTGGTGCTCGTGGACTTCAGCTTGCCTCCGGCGCGGCCGTGGAAGAACTACGTGGCGGGGGTGCTGAAGGGCGCCGTGGGCCAGATAGTGATCAGCCACGCCGGCCCCATGCGGGCGCTGAACAGGGGGACGGTGAAGTCGGTGTGGGGGAACCCCCTCCCGGAGAACATAGACGAGATAGGCAGGATACCCGTGGTGAACGTCAGCAGGGAGGACGGCGAGTACCTGCTGCGGCTTCTGGAGAGGGGGCCGGCGCGCGTCAAGATGAGGGCCGGAGGGCTCCGCGGGTTCTACGGGGTCAGGCAGCCCATGGCCAGGGTGGAGGGAAAAGAGGCTACTTTCGTGCTGCTGGGGAGCCACATGGACGCGTGGGGCGCCGCCGCCACCTGCAACGCCCTGGGATGCGCGTCGACGCTGGAGGCGGCGAGGATCATGAAGAAGCACCGGCCACGGCTGAGGCGGGACTTGGAGCTCCTCTGGTTCCAGGGCCACGAGACCGGGATAATGACGGGGTCAACCTGGTACGTGGACAACCACTGGGACGACCTGAGCGCCAACTGCGTCGCGTACCTCAACAACGACACCACCAGCATGATCCACTCCACCGTGTACACGGCGGACGGGGACCCGGTGCTGAGAGACTTCCTTGTCGACACGGTCAGGGAGCTCGCCGAGGAGGAGGGCGCGCCGTTCAGGGAGCCTGGTGGCCGTTACTTCCCCCGTAAGTACGGGGACCAGTCGTTCTATGGCGTCGGGGTGCCTTCGGCGAGGGTCCAGATGGGTTTCACGCTGGAGGGTAGGGAGAGGGTGGGGCCGGGGGGCGGCTGGTGGTACCACAGCGAGTACGACACTCTGGACAAGTGTGACCCGGAGATGATGTATATGGCTGAGAAGGCTCAGACGCTGGTGCTGCTGCGGCTGTGCACGTTGCCTTTGCTGCCTTACAGGATCGAGCGGCTCGCCGAGTGGACGCTGGACGCGTTGAACGAGACCGAGGAACTCGCCGAGGGAGCCATGAGCCTCGGCAGCCTCAAGGAGAGGGCGGAGGTCTTCAAGGAGAAGGCGGCTGAGCTGGACGAGGCCACTGGTAGGCTAACCGAGAAGCTCGAAGCAGGGACTAAGGGGCTTAGAAACGAGGTAGAGATGGCTAACGACTGCATGATGAGGGTGAGCCGCATAATGAACCCGGTGAACTACACCCTCCGGGGGAGGTACGACCAGGACTACTATGGGGCCGAGTACTTGCAGCCGATACCCATCCTACGCCCTGTGTCGGAGCTGGCGGCGCTGAACCCAGACGCCACCAATTACAAGACGCTTAGAACCAAGCTGGTGAGGGCGAGGAACGCCGTGTCCGACGCCCTCCGGGAGGCGACACTCATCGCAGAGTACACAGCCGGAGGCTATGCGTAGACTCCTTCAAAATAGACAACCGAAGTTTCAGGTGGATCGAGCGGGCCCCAGCTCCTATTGAAATGGAAGCTGAGGTACCCCCCTGAACGAGACCTGAACTCACCCTCGAAAGACGAGATCGAGGTCTCGTTGGCCACCACTACGGCACCTGAACCAAGATAACCGGTGTCGGGCCACTTCTCATCCGAGAAGACTATCATGAAGTCGATCGGTTTAGAGGAGTAGAAGCGGTATCTCACCCTCTCGCCCCATCTCAGCTCCACGCTGTAACAGTGGGAGTGGATCGTCGAGTCGACGCGGCCGACCCTGAACCTAACCGGCAGATCCATGGGCGTGACTCTTATAGCAGCCCCTCCGGTGCTTATCTCCTCGGGGTAGCCCACGGCGCCGATTTGGTGGAACACGGAGAGAGGCCGTTCATCATGCCGATGCCGAAGAACCTGTAGGCCAACGAAAACAGCGACCAAGATACAGGTGATGGCGATCGCGTTCCTCTTCGTCAGCTTCACGTCGTATCACCCCACCCGTACCTTTGTCTGGGATCTTCTCGGCCTCAAACCCTTCCAGATTGATATAATGTCATTAAAATATAATACTATTTTTTAGAACAGTAAGAATCGGGTCATACGTACTATCTAGGCGCAACCAAGTAACAACCCAGTGAATCACATTCAACCTTTTTCTCGGAGGCTTTCCTAAGAAATTTCCTTATTTATTAAAAAGTTGATTCTTCTTTGTAGAAAAGCACTCTTATGGTGACCTTCTCGCCTAGATATTCTATGGCATAACCTCCAGTGGATCTAGGCTCAAACGTGGTCTTACCCCATAA
>CAZCKR010000152.1:0-1975 GCA_964499305.1 uncultured Candidatus Bathyarchaeia archaeon
TGGCTCGGTAAGCTGCGAGGCATAGGGTTCCCGTGCGGCCCCGTCTACACCATGGACGAGATGTTCAGCGACCCCCAGGTGCTTGAGCGGGGCATGCTGAAGGAGGTGCAGCACCCCACGGCGGGGAAGATAAAGCAGATAGGCACCGTCCTCAAGTTTTCGGAGAGCATGTGCAGCATACAGTCGCCGCCGCCTGTGCTGGGGCAGGACACGGACTGGGTGCTTACGGCCGTCGCGGGGCTATCCCCCGAGGAGGTTGAACGCCTCAGAGAGAAGCAGGCGATATAGCGCCTACACATCTACTTTCTAATTAATGAATGGACATGCCTCCCTCGAAAACTTATGTACCCACGTGGCGTCTGATCATCCATGAGAATTTTAGAGGATTACCGCGCTCAGAACCATGGCTCCCTTAGGGCCTGGGAGGAAGCCTCACGGTTTCTCCCGTCGGGTAACACCCGCTCAGCTCTCTTCTGGCAGCCTTTCCCCCTGTGCTTGAGGCGGGGCGAGGGCAGCCGTAACTGGGACGTGGACGGCAACGAGCGTATCGACTTCAACTTCAACAACACCAGCCTCATCCTGGGACACAACCACCCCAAGGTGGTGGAGGCAGCCAAGGCGCAGTGGGAGAAGGGCACCGTCCTCGGCGCCCCGACCGAGACGGAGCCCAGGCTCGCCGAGGAGTTAACGAGTAGGCTCGGAGGGGCCGACAGGGTGCGTTTCACGCCTTCTGGCACGGAGGCCAACATGCAGGCGGTGAGGGTCGCCAGGGCTTACAGCCGGAAGCCGCTGCTCGCCAAGTGCCTCGGCGCGTACCACGGCTCGTGGGACGCGGTGCCACTCACCCCCGACTCCGTGGGCATCCCCCAGGCCGTCAAGGACTGCACCGTGTACTTCCCATACAACGACGCCGAGGCCGCGGAGGAGACCATCAAGAAGCACAGGGACAAGCTAGCCGCCGTCATAGTCGAGCCCACCATGCGGGACATGACTCCCAAGCCCGGCTTCCTGCAGACCGTCAGGGAGGCCGCGGAGGACAACGACATCCTCCTCATCTTCGACGAGGTGATCTCCTTCAGACTCAGCCACGGCGGGGCCCAGGCTCTCTACGGCGTGACCCCGGACATGACCACCATGGGCAAGATCATCGGAGGAGGCTTCCCCGTGGGGGCCTACGCCGCCACTGAGGAGGTCATGAGCCCCCTGAGCATCCCCGGCGTAGAGCTCCCGGAGACCGCGTCGCCGACGCTGAGCTTCTCGGGCACCTTCAACGCCCACCCCCTGGCGATGGCGGCCGGCCTCACAGTGATGAAGGAGATGAAGCCCGGCGTCTACGAGAAGATGGCCAAGATGGGCGACGAGATGAGGAACGGCCTCAGGGATGTGTTGGCGGGGGAGGGCGTCGAAGCCCACGTGGGAGGCGTCGGCTCCCTGTTCTCCGTCGCCTGGACGGACCGGGAGGTGATGGACCACGAGACGTCGAGGACGGCCGACAGGGCCCTTTTCAACGTCTTTAATCTGGGCATGATGAACCGCGGCGTCTTCATACTGGGGCACCCCAACGTCTCGGCGGTCCAAACCGAGGAAGACCTGAGGAAGGCTCTCATGGCCGCCGAGGAGACGGTGACCGAGATGAAGCCCCTGATAAGGGAGAGGGCGCCTCACCTACTGAGATAGGGCGGCCTCCATCTCTAGGAAGTGTCGAGGAACGCTCGCCTAATCCTCTCGGCGACGACCACCTTCTCGGGTGGACGGAGGTAGAAGGTGTCGATGAGCCTCCAATCCTTGTCCGTATAGTAGTTATAGTAGTGGACGTTCCTGAGGAAGATAGGCGGGTCGTCCCGTGCGACTGCCTCGTCCAACTCCTCGGCTGTCATGCCCATCTTCTTAGCGTCCCACTGCATCAGCACCCTGGGTACGTGGGGCATCACCGGGTGCTCGTGGTAGGTCTCGTCGTTGGGGATAATCTCCACCT
>CAZCKR010000152.1:2075-4028 GCA_964499305.1 uncultured Candidatus Bathyarchaeia archaeon
TCCTCTATCGGCACCCTGCCCCGGGGCACGGTGTTGTAGCTCACCGTGTAGGCTAGACAGCAGGTGTTCTCGGATATCTTGGACTCCAGCTCCCTCCTGAAGGACCTGAGGTGCCCCGCCTGGCCGTACTCCACGGTCCTGGCGCCGGGCGCCGTCCACTGCGGCGTGTACGCTATGACGTGGCCCCGGGGCATCAGCACCTCGTTCCTCATGCCCTCGGTGTCTGGGAGTCTCATCCATTTCCCGTAGTCGTCACCCGCCATGCAGCCGGCGACGGCGAGCTCCAGCGCCGCCCCCGTGCCCGTGGTTATGTGGGCGTCCTCCACCCCGCATAGCCCGGCGACCCTGGTGTCGGCGCTAGCGAAGAGCTCGTGCATGTCCACGAAGGTCTTGGCGACCTCGTTCATGGCCTCCAGGACCCTGTCGTCTATCCAGGTCCCGCCTATCACGGTGCTCCAGTTCCTGGCGTTTATCCACGACCTGACGCCGAGCCTGTCCAGCACCTTGCTCCTGTATGGGTACTTCAAATCCGATCAAGAATCCAGTTAAGGGCGGGTATTTCAATTTTGGGAGCGAGTCTTCCGTCCCAGCCAGGCTCCAGCTTGTGTTAAATATGTTTCTCCCGTAGTGTTACCTGTGATTCGTCATGTCCGATAAAGCCAAACGCATAGCGTTTGAATGGGTAGACAGCAACGAGAAGCGTCTCGCGGAGATCAGCGACGAGATCTGGGGCTACGCGGAGCTCGGGTACGTCGAGTTCAAGTCCGCCAAGCTCCTCGCGGACGAGCTGGAGAAGCACGGCTTCGAGGTGGAGCGCGGGGTCGCCGGGATACCGACGGCGTTCGTCGGGACCTGGGGTAAAGGTAAGCCCGTCATAGGAGTCATGGGGGAGTACGACGCCCTCCCGGGGCTCAGCCAGAAGGTGTTGCCGTACAAGGAGCCGATAAAGGAGGGTGAGCCGGGCCACGGCTGCGGCCACAACATCCACGGCACCTCGGGGCTCGGCGGAGCCATAGCCCTCCGGTACGCCATGGAGAAGGCGGGCGTCAAGGGGACGGTCAAGTTCTTCGGGTGCCCCGCCGAGGAGATGCTCAGCGGCAAGGTCTGGATGGTCCGTGAGGGCGTGTTCGACGGCGTCGACATCGTGCTGAGCCACCACCCCAGCTCCATGAACGTGGGCGGGCTGAGCAGCAGCAACGCCAACAACGCCGTCAAGTTCCACTTCCGCGGCAAGACGGCCCACGCCGCCGGTAGCCCAGAGCAGGGCAGGAGCGCCCTGGACGCCGTGGAGCTCATGAACGTAGGCGTCAACTTCCTCAGGGAGCACGTCATACAGGACGCCAGGATCCACTACGTCATCGAGGAGGGCGGCGGCCAGCCTAACGTGGTCCCCGATTACGCCCGGAGCTGGTACCTGATACGCGCCCCCGAGAGGGACCAGCTGGAGCCCATCTACCAGCGGATACTGAAGATAGCCGAGGGCGCGGCCATGATGACGGAGACGGAGCTTGAGGTGGAGTTCATCAAGGGCATCTACAACAAGGTGCCCAGCAAGACCCTCAGCGACGCCGTAGCCGAGAACATGAGAGCCATCGGGCCGCCGGAGTACACCGACGAGGAGATGAGGTTCGCCGAGGAGATCGCTAAATCCATCTCGAGGGAGTCCAAGAGGACCGGCCTGTGGAAGACCAAGAGGCCGGGCTGGGAGGATCTCATGGACGTCCTCATCGACAGGACGGTGCCTGACGCATGGAACGACGGAGAGGTGAGCCACGGCTCCACGGATGTCAGCGACGTGAGCTGGCAGGTCCCCACTATGGAGTTCGGCACCAGCACATACGTGCTGGGGACGCCGGGGCACAGCTGGCAGAACGTCGCCATGGGCGGCATGAGCATAGGCCACAAGAGCCTCTTCTACGCATCCAAGGTTATAGCAGCCACAGGCATCGACCT
>CAZCKR010000153.1:0-3744 GCA_964499305.1 uncultured Candidatus Bathyarchaeia archaeon
CAATACGTCATGGCCACCAAGGGCGCCTACTGCCTCTGCATAAATGTCCAAGAGGACATAGCCGTCGAGGTGGGCGCCCTCGGCAACCAAACTTTCCCTAAGGGAAAATACGTCTACGTGGGCTCAGCCCTCAACAGCCTAGAGCCCCGCATAGAGAGACACAGGCTCACAAGCACAGGAGACCACAAGGTCACCCACTGGCACATAGACTACCTCCTCAGGGAGCCGGCCGCCACCATCCAAGAGATATACGTCGTAGAGACAGACGAGAAGCTTGAGTGCAGCATAGCTGAGAAAGTAGCGGAGAAAGGTCAACCGGTCAGAGGATTCGGCTGCAGCGACTGCAGATGCGTAAGCCACCTTTACAGGGTAGAAGAATTTGGGTTCCTCGAAAAAATGGGGATGAGGAAGCCTAGAGGCTATCCTCGACTTCCTTGATCAGCGGGATCGCCAGCTCGGAGAAGGTGACACCCGCGCCCCAGGCCTGAAGCGCCGCGGCCTGGATCTCCTTCTTGGAGACCCCTGCCTTGAACGCCTCTCCTACGAAATGGCGGAGAGCCACGGGGTCACGGGTCACGCTGTAGATGCCTATCCTGATGAGGAGCGTCGTCTTCTGGTCTAGGACGCCGTCGACGTTGATCTCCTTGCTTATGTTCATCCATGCGTCGGCGACGCCGGGCGTCTCCTCGCTGAACACCTGCCAAACGTTCTTAGTAGTCATGATGTTACCTGTTCACCGGAAGAACGATTTTAAGTCTTCGCAGAGAATTAAACAAAAAGCGAAAGATTATTCAGTTTATTTAGGATTGTCGTAAAGTAGATTAATAGGATAGGCTCTAGTTTACCAGACGGTATCAGCTGAAGTGCTTAGGAGGAGACGAGAATAGGGAACGAGTTCGTCCGCGACGTCGACACCATCATAGACATGATGAAGGATGAACTCGACGACGAGGAGTACGAGAAGATGCTCCGTCTACGAGACTACCTCGTCGAGATGAACAGCAGGAACGTCGTCAAGATCAACCACAGCACCCTGGAGCTCGTCGCCGCAAAGTACCTCGTCCAGAACGGCTTCGACGTCGAGATAGAGTGCAACCTCAACGGCATCAGCACAGACGTCTACGCCAAGAAGGGGTACGGGAGCCTCATAGTGGAGGTGGAGACCGGGTTCGTGCCCCCCGACCACGCCCTGGACCCCATGAACTACCTGAGGGCGCGGGTGTCGAGCAAGATAACAAGGTACAGCAGCTACGCCAACAAGTTCGTCCTGGCGAGCCCACCCCACTACATAATGCAGATACCCGGCAGCCTCACCAAGCCGCCCCGGTTCAGGACCGAGGAGGAGGTGGCTCACCTCAAGACGCTCTGCGACATGTACTACACCAGCCCGCCGGTCACCCTGGAGGAGATAAGGAACGCCCGCATCCACAGCATATACGTCGTGGACGTGGAGAAGATACGCGTCAAGGAGTGGGACATACACGAGTACATGGGCAAGGCGGCCATGTGGAAGGTGTAGTAAGGTTTAAGAAAAGGAGCCCGGGCAATAGGGGGAGGGCTTTAGATGGAAGTGTCCAGCGGTCTACTCTTCGTCGGCGTCGCGCTCACCCTCCTAGGAGCCTTCCTGGTCTACCTGAGCCTCAGGGCAGGGCCCGGGGAGTTGGACGCCAAGGCGGTGGGCGTAATCTTCATAGGCTCCATACCCGTCATACTGGGGGGAGGCCGGAAATGGATAATAGCGGCCCTCGGTGTAACAGCGATAATAATGCTGTACATGATCTCAAAACAGATAAGGCCCGACCTCATCGGATGGTAAACAAGACAAATGACTAGGAAATGCGCCGTGTGCGGCGGAGATGGCGCCGACATCCTCTGCGGCACATGCAACAGGTTCGTCTGCGAGAAATGCTTCAACGTCGACGCCGACTCCTGCATAAAATGTGCCGGGATTCCCAAGGTGGGACGTGATATGCGGATCAGGCCCTCCCTGATGGTGGCTGGCTTCGGGTTGATCATGCTCGGGCTCGTGGTCGTGGCCTGGGCGATGACGCCGTCAACGGCTACGTTTGTCTTCTTCCCCTTCTTCTTCGCCGGCACGGGGAGGACGGCCGCCTTCATAATGAGCATGGTCTTCTTCGTTTTGTTCACGTTGTCGACGCTGCTGCCCGTCTACCTAACGCTGAGGCGCGGCGGCTACACGGGCTGGGAAGAGGGAATATACACCATCCAGGACGGCTCCCCGCTTGGCAGCTTCTCCGAGACCATCGAGTACATGATAACCACGGAGATACCTCGGGGGCTGAAGGGAAGCATCTACATAGAGGAAGACGACGACAGACTCAGGCTCCTCAGCACCAGGGACAACGGCTTCGTTAAGGTCTACGACATCCCATCGAACTGCCTGGTGGACGACGTCGAGTCAGACTACGATGGCAGCTACCTCCTGGTCAAGGTTAGGCTCAGGAAGACCCACTAGCAACAATTATAACCCGTCGCACACTCCCTTTCACGATCCCGTTTGCCGAAGATCATTCGACTCGGAGAGTACACCGAAGCCCTGGAGGGGGTGGCCCTCATCGTCGGCGAGGGCCTATGCAGCAACATATACGTCGTCGGCAGGGAGAAGGCGACGGCAATCGACACCGGCGTCGGCAACATCCTGAACCCTGTCTGGCCCCAGCTGTCCGAGCTGGGGGTCGAGCCCTCCAACGTCGACAAGGTGGTGCTAACCCACGCACACCACGACCACGCCATGGGCACATTCCTTATACTTCAGAGGGCGGACCCAGAGGTCTACGTCCACGAGGAGGACACTAGGTACATCGCCTCACGCCTCGGCGACAACCTTGTCAAGGTCCGGGAAGGCGACGTGATCGAGACGGAGCTGTGGCCCCTCAGCGTTTACTGGACCCCGGGCCACACGTCGGGCAGCATGAGCCTCTACAACCCGGAGCACAGGATACTCTTCAGCGGCGACACCGTGTTCCCGGACGGATACTACGGGAGATACGACGGCGAGAGCGGCAGCTACGAGGCGACGGTGGAGTCGCTGAGGAAGCTGGACGAGCTTGACGTGGAGTTCCTACTCTCAGGGCACGGGTCTCCGGTGCTTGAGGACGGGAACAGGCACATCGACATGGCTCTCCGCAGCGCCACGCGATGGGGTTGACAAGCGATCCATACACATTTTAGAGGACTGGTAATCAGCACAGCACCCTCGTAGCCGCGCGAAACGTCTTAAGCAACTATAGCACCTATTTCTGCGATTAAATTTGGTCGAGAAGAACCTGGACTTCAGGAGCGACACAGTCACGTGGCCGACCCCAGAGATGAGGGAGGCGTCCTACAAAGCGAAGCTGGGGGACGACGTCTACAGAGACGACCCCACCGTCAACGAGCTGGAGGCCATCGGAGCCGAGATCTTAGGCAAGGAGGCGGGGCTCTTCGTCACGAGCGGCACCCAAGGCAACGCCGTCTCCGTCTTAGCCCACACCCAGAGGGGCGACGAGATCATACTCGAGGAGAGGAGCCACATCTACGTGAACGAGGTGGGCGGCCTCGCAGTCATGGGGCAGCTAATGGCCCGCACCATCAAAGGCGAGAAGGGCTGGATGCGCCCCGACGACATCAGGGCGGCCATCAGGGCCGATAACATCCATTACCCAAGGACGAGCCTAGTCTGCGTGGAGAACACCCACAACTCGGCTGGCGGCATAGCGCTCACACCCGAGCAGATGAAGAGCA
>CAZCKR010000154.1:0-1795 GCA_964499305.1 uncultured Candidatus Bathyarchaeia archaeon
TGGTGGTTGCCGGCGAGCACCCTGAAGTAGACTTCGGGGCTCAGCTCCTTCTCCAGCGCGTCCATGAGGCTCTTGGTGGCGTCACAGTACGCCGCGGGCATCGAGCCCAGCGGCGGGGCCCGGACCATGCTGAACACCTTTTCCCTCGCGTCCTTGCCCGCTATCTCTTCCAGCCTCTCCGAGATGGAGGGCAGGATGTTGCGGCCCCCGAGGATGGCGGCGAAGTATATCCAGACCTCCTTCATGTCGAGGGTGTAGACGTACCGCCCAAGCCCTTGGAGGGTGTCCTCCGTGTTCTTTCCCTCGTCCATGAGCTTCTGGACGTAGCCCTTGAAGTCCTCTACGGACGCCTCGTTTATCCTCTTCCCCTCCGCCTCGAAGTACTCGACGGCTTCTTTAACCGCATCTAGGGCGGCCTCTACCTGCTCTGGGCTGCTCCCCCGTTCAACCAGGTACTCTGTGAACTCTTTTTCCTTCTGCAAACCCGATCACATGATACTGTCTTCACCCTACGTAAAAACACGATTAAAAACCGGTGCATAACTTCAATGACCCGTCATTGCGGCACCCGACGCGTGAGGCTACATTAATAGCCCTTCAGATTACTCACAGGGTCAGGTAAACATGTCTAAGCACTGGACCGAGAGCCTCTTCGAGAGGTTCGCCGAGCTATACATCGCTACCCTCGAGGAGCTCATCCCGAGAAGCATCGAGGACGCCGATGGCCTTGAAAACATCTTCAACGAGAACAACGTCCCCGGAGACGGACTCGTACTCGACCTCGCATGCGGCATCGGCAGACACAGCACAGCCCTGGCGCAGAAAGGATACCGGGTGATAGGGCTCGATATTTCAGAGACCTTCCTCGACAGAGCGAGGATGCTCGCGGAGGAGAGAGGCGTCGAAGTCGAGTTCAGACGAGGAGACATGAGATATGTCGAGGAGCATCTACAAGACCACGCAGGGCGCTTCGACGCCGTGATAAACATGTTCACGTCTCTAAGCTACTACGACCGGGAGACAGACCTGGACATAATCAGGCAGCTCCACGCCCTCACGAAGCCTGGTGGGACGCTGGTGATCGACATCGCCAACCGTGACTGGATCATTAAAAACTATGAGGCGAAGGACATCCAATACCACGAGGATGGGAGAGTGCAGACGATTGAACGCCGCTTCGACCTGGAGGACTCCCGGATTCACAACACGTGGAGATTCTACGTCAAGCAGGGGGAAGACCTAAAACACATGGAGACGTTCCACGTGGACCAAATCCTCTACAGCCTGCATGAGCTGAAACACCTCCTCAGGAAGGCTGGATGGGAATACAAGGTATGTTACGGCGAGTTCGATCGGTCCCCCTTCGAGATGTACTCACGCCGCATGATCCTCGTCTCCCAGAAACAGTAAACCATATATCATCAACCCCAAACTGAGGTCTCCTCGGTGACCGCGATGAGCTACTGGGAATTGTTATCAGAGGCGCGAAAAGACGTGGACGCCGCAGTCGAGGTCTGGCGGCAACTGATCCAGGAGAGGCTGAGCGACAGGATCGAATACGCGATACTCAAAGGCTCGGGGATCAAAGAATGGGAATCACCCGTGGACTATGTGCCGATGATCAGCGACCTCGACATCCACATGGGCACAAAGGACTGTATGCCTCTGCTCCCGGAGACCCGCGGAGGCTTCCTCTACTCGCTGGAGACCACCAGGCTCTACGAGATGAGGTTCATGGAGATGAGGACGGATCACCTGCACATCCCCCGCCCCCAGGTCGTGGTCATGGAGGAGA
>CAZCKR010000154.1:1895-3677 GCA_964499305.1 uncultured Candidatus Bathyarchaeia archaeon
AACGTGCTGCGGCTTCTGGAGCGCAACGGCTTCCAAGGCATCGCTGAGCCGTACCGCGAGTACTACCTCACCGGGTGGAAGGCTTTCACGGAGGGCTTCAGAGGCAACGAGACCATGAGGCAGCTCATTACACACGCCTACAATGTGCTCTACGCGTCCTATGACGCCGTGAGGGAGAAGGTGGAGCGGAGATGAAGTACACCCACACGAACCTAGTGGCCCGGGACTGGAGGCGGCTGGCGGACTTCTACATCAAGGTCTTCGACTGCACCCCTGTGCCGCCCGAGAGGGACCTATCCGGTGAATGGCTCGACAAGGCCGCGGCAATACACGGGGCGCACATCAGGGGCGAACACCTCAGGCTACCCGGCCACGGAGACGCCGGCCCCACCCTGGAGGTGTTCCAGTACGATGAGGAGACGGAAGCCGAGACCCCCGCGCCCAACACGCCCGGCTACGGGCACATCGCCTTCGCCGTCGACGACGTGGAGGCGACCAAGGAGGCCGTCATAGCGATGGGGGGCGAATTGGTGGGCGAGGTGGCAGACGTGGACCTGCCAGGGGTGGGCAGGCTGGAGTTCGCCTACATGCGCGACCCCGAGGGCAACATAATCGAGATTCAGAGGCTCTGGGGCTAGCCTCTACACCTTCTTCTTGAGGATGGCTATCTGGCCGGCGTGGTAGAGGTTGTGGTGCACCGCGCCGTGGAGCATCTGCTTGAAGCTGTAGTCCTTCCCCGGCACCGTGCTCTCCATGTCCTCGTTGCTCCAGCCAGCGAGCTCGTCCAGCACCATGTTGACCGCCGCCTCCAGCCGCCTCTGCGACTGGCTCCACTGCTCCTCGGTGCTCCCCATACGGGGCCAGTTCTCCTCCATGGCCGGGTCGGGCATGGCCTTGTCCTTCAACGCTTCGAGGATGGCCTCCAGCCAGAAAGTCGTGTGGTCCACCAGCTCCCAGATGGTGTGCCTCTCCCCCAGCGGCCTCGCCATCGCCTGCTCCAAGTCGACGCCCTCAAGGGTCTTCATGAGGCTTGGGCCGTGCCACGAGTCCCCCTTGAAGGTGGTCTCGATCTGGTCCCTCAGAAACTTGACTTCGTTCATCAAGCTGACAGATAAACGACGGTATAAAACCCCTATGAAAAGACCGGGGGCCGCCGACGGCTTTAACCCTTAAATCGGCTGCCCCCGTCATCTACACGTGATTCTGTTTGATCCCGAGACGTAGACTGGGGGCGTCGCTGCAGATTAGATAGGTGAACATGTATGGGTGCGAGCTACCAGGAGGGAGCCGAACGGTTCTACGACCTGTTCGGCGAGAAGGACGACGTCGAGTTCTACGTGGGGCAGGCGAAGATGAGCGGCGGCAAGGCTCTTGAGCTCGGGGTTGGGACCGCGCGTCTAGCGATACGCCTCGCCCGCGCCGGCGTAGAGACGTGGGGGATAGACACCAGCCAGCACATGCTCAACGCCGCGGAGAGGAACATCGCGGAAGAGGACCCGGAGACCCAGGCCCGGCTCCACATGGTCCAAGGGAACGCCGCGGACTTCAGTCTCCCAGAGAAGTTCAGCATGATATACTTCCCCAGCTGCAGCTTCGACCACATCCTCGACCCCGCAGACCAGAGGGCGACTCTGCAGAACATCAAGAGGCACCTGGCGCCGGGAGGCCGCTACGTGTTCGACCTGTACCTCGTCAAGGAGCTTAAGGCGGACAGTGGCTGGTTCGTCCAGAGGAAGGACCTCGAAGACGGCTCCAAGGTCATTCGTTCAGGGTACCACGTCA
>CAZCKR010000155.1:0-3637 GCA_964499305.1 uncultured Candidatus Bathyarchaeia archaeon
CTGTCCACCTGTGACCGTCCTTCAGCTTAACTTGTGTCTCGACACTCTTCCTCTCGGGGAACTCTCGGAGTATATGATGGCCTGGAACCTCTGCACCTCTGTACCGTCCAAGAGCCAGGAGTCTGGGGGCAGCCCGGCCTTGTAGCAGCACTGGGCCAGGAATTCCTCGCTGTCCCAGCCCCACTCCACTGCAACTTGAGGCAGCAGGAGCCCCCTCCTGTAGCCTCTGCTCATGATCAGGCCGTCGCGCCCCACCACGACCTCCCCCGGGATATCTTTGGGGTGCTCGACTTTTATTTTTTCAGGCGGCGTAAGGACACTCACCTCCACCAGGATGCTGTCCATCTCGTTTTTTGAGACGGGGGGGAACCTGGGGTCATCGAAGGCCGCGTTCAGAGCCGACTCCCTCACGGCCGTCAGCAGATCCTTCACCGGGTAGGGATAGCCGATGCAGCCCCTGAGCCTGTGCCCCGTTCCCTCCAGCTTGTTGAGGGTGACGAAGACGCCGCACAAGGTCTTGGTCGCCTCGGGCGCGTCGCTTGTATCCGGCTCACGCGTTATGCCGAGACGCGCCTCGATCCCCGTCCTCGCGAGGCGTACTAGGTACTCTCCCTCCATCTGAGTCAAGTCGAATATTTCTATCGCACCTTTCTAATAGAAACGAAAATAACTTCTTATAAAGACTTGGAGTCTTTTCCCCGGGTTAGACTGTCTGCCTCATCTATGGTAGAGGCGATCTGGTCCCAGTGGCTTCCTCTCCAATAGACGCCGCCGCAGGAGCCGCACTCCCAGAAGACGTCGAAGGCCTCAAGGGACGCCTCAGGTACACGGTCCCGCACCTGGTCGCTGTCGACCCGCGTCAGGGACCCGTTACACCTTGGGCAACGGGAGTTGGAGGGGTCCAGCTCCAGCCCGAGGGCCGCCGCGATGGCGCCCAGCTGCTCTACGTCACCCTCCACTTCCACTAGGATGGTTTCGACGCCTCTCTTCTTAGCCCTCAGGACCAGCACCCTGTCTCGCGTCAACAGTACCCTGCCTGTCCTGGACGCCTCCTCCATGAGGGAGTCGTCGTCGGCGTCCCTCCTGTACTCCGCGTCGTATCCGCCGATCCTCAGCCATCGGGCTAGGGAGCCGAGCATGCTGTCAACTAGGAACCGGTGCTTCATCCACATAATACAGACGCATGGATGGTTTTGGGCTTTGTCACTCCATGCGGCAGTCCTGGCAGAGGAACTCGCCGTCCACGACCCGGAGGTTGTTGCTGTAACTCTCGCAGCGGTCGCAGTACCCGGTGATGGAGGGCCCGCTCACAGAGGAGATGTTGTTGATCTCCTGCTGCTCCTTCAGTATCTCGACGATGGTGGGCACGAGCCTGATGATGTTTCTATCCGAGATGACGCCGACCAGCTGGTTCTTGTACATGACGCCTAGGCGCCTGATGTTGAGCTTGTCCATGAGGCTCATGGCTTCCATGAGGCCCATTTCCGGCTCCACCACGCGGAGAGGCGACGACATGACCGACTTGGCGACGACCTTGCTATGGTCTCTGTCCTGGGCGACGACCCTCGTGACTATGTCCCTCTCCGTCACGATCCCCACAGGCTGTTCTTCTTCGTTGGTTACTATGACCGCGCCTACGTTCTGGTCCTTCATCACCCTGGCTAGCTTCGCGACATCCGTGTTTTCGCTGACCGAGATGACGGGACTCGACATGGCCTCCCTTACTAGCATCTTAGACGTTATCTCTAGACTCATCTGGTCCACTCACTTGAACTAGCCTTGAAGGGTATAAAAACATCATGAACCCGGGGTATAGGGTTCGTCCACGTCACTCAGTCAGGACCTCGTAGAGCGCCCCACACTCGTCGCAGCTGATGGTCTGGCAGATGCCGCTCATCATATTGTCGGCGTGTATCCAGGCACCGCACTCCTTGCATTTCAGGAGGTAGCCCTTGACGCCGTCGTCGCCGATCCCTTGGATGGTTACCTTCTGCGCCCTTATGAGGTGAGTCTCCAAGGTTGGTCTTCGTAGCCCAAGCCTCGATGCTTTAAGCCTTATCGCGTTCGACGTCCTCCAGGGGAACTCCAAGGTGATCTCGTCGAACGACATCATGGAGGAGTATAGTTGCCTGAGCTTATCGACCTCATCGTCCGTCCACTCCCGCGCTCTCGCCATAACCAAATGCCTCTGAAATCGAAGGGCGTAGCGGGGATGAATTCGAGGGAAGCCCTTTTCCGTGCCGGACCTCATCGTTTCGACCTGGTCCTTTGGCGCGGTGACCGCATGCGTCTGGGCGTGTTCAGGCAAACCCGAACACTGGGTCATAAACCCTGAGCCGCTAGTGGGTTGGGCAGTGGGCTCAGACCCATCCCCTCGGGTGAACCCCCGCTACAGCATCAAGTTGGCTGCGTAGATTATAATATGGTTCTGTTGCACGGAATGTATATGAGTGACTGTTTCTCCGCGACACCCTTAATATGTTTTTGACTCAAATATGTTAAGAACGTTGCAGCCCCATGCGACAACCATGAATTTATTCACGCGTAGAAAAAAGAGGTGGACACCCTTTAAAACCCTTAACACGAAACCCAAAAGTCCCATGATTTATAGAAAACTGAAAAAGAGGAACAGCTATCGCAGAAAACGAAAGGTTTAATGCAAATCCCATTGACGATATGCTGAAACCAATGGAAGTCCACTACATAGAGAAGCCGAACCTCAGGAAACCCACCATGATAGCGGCGTGGCCCGGGATGGGGTACCTCGCCAAGATATCTGCGGACTACCTCAGACGCAGGCTCAAGGCTACGCTCTTCGCCGAGATCACCTACTACCATAACGTGCTCATATACGACGGAGGGAAGGCGGAGCTAGCTCCTTTAAGGCATAGGCTATACGCCTGCCCGGAGAAGGACCTCGTCATCTGTGTAGGGGACGCCCAGCCGTCTATACCTGAGGAGTCCATCAGGCTCGCCGAGAAGATCGCGGACATCGCCAAGGAGCTCGGGGTGGAGATGATATACACCATGGCGGCCTACCCCAACGACGTGTACGACGAGCCCCAGGTTTACGGGATATACACAGACGACTCCCTGAGGCCTGTCCTTGAGAAGGTGGGGGTGAAGCTCATCGAGTCTGAGGGAGCCGTGAACGGCCTCAACGGCGTCATGATAGGCGTAGCCAAGCTCAAAGGTATAGACGGAGTGTGCCTCATGGGGGACATCACCTACGCCAACGTCCCCCAGCACCTCTCGTCTAAGGCCGTGTTGGAGAAGCTCTCGATGCTGCTGGACCTGGACATCGACACCGAGCAGCTAAGCGTAAGGGCGAAGAAGATCGACGCATCTATCAAGCGGCGCCTCGACATCTACGAAGAGGAGGACGAGGCTGTGCTCCCGGAGGAAAAGAAGCTGGGATACATCAGCTAACCCTATATAGAGGCTGACGGCAATATGAGCTATCCACGGGGAGAGCCACGCTGAGGAAATCAGAGCAGGTATACTGGATAAAGGCTGCAGCGGCCATTATCAACGGAGGCTTGTGCTTCTACCTCAACAGGTATCTGGGTCTCCAGGAGCACATCACCCTGATGGCGGGGCTGACGCTCTACATAGCGCTCTCCGAGGGGCTCGCAGT
>CAZCKR010000156.1:0-3619 GCA_964499305.1 uncultured Candidatus Bathyarchaeia archaeon
CTGGGCATGAAACGGTTCCTCCACAGGAGCGAGAAGTACATGCGCAGCGTCATGGCGGGAGCCAAGGGCTGGATATTCATGAACCACTACCCGGCCTACGGGCCCCCCACCGGAGGCATCAGCCCGGTGATACCGGCGGTAGGCATATCCTACGAGGACGGGAGCTTCCTCAGCCGCCTCCTGAAGCGGGAGAAGGAGGTGGTCGTCAGGATCAAGACCACCGACAAGAACCACCCCACCGTCACCTACAACGTGGTCGCCGACGTGGCGCCCGAGAAGCCCGTGGACGACGAGTACGTCGTCGTCGGCAGCCACTACGACGGCCACGACATCAGCCAGGGCGCCGTTGACCCGGCAAGTGGAACCGTAACCGTGATGGATATTGCCCGCAACCTGGTGATGGTCAAGGACAAGCTCAGGCGACGCGTCAGGTGCATCTGCTTCGGCGCCGAGGAGATAGGGCTCTACGGCAGCAGGGCCTACACCCGCGACCACGAGGCGGAGCTCGACAAGTGCAGGTTCATGCTCAACCTGGACGCCGGCGGCGGCAAGGGCAACAAGGGAGTCACTTTCCACGACTTCCCTGAGCTGGAGCCCCTGGCGGCGAAGTGGGCCGAGGAGATGAAGGCGTACCTCCCCACCGACGAGATGGTGAGCCCCTACAGCGACCACTGGCCCTTCTTCCTCAACTCGGTGCCATGCGGCAGCGGAGGAGACCCCGACGCCAGGAGGACGAGGACCGGCAGAGGCTACGGACACACCAGGTACGACACGCTGGACAAGGTGGAGCTCACTTACCTGCGGCTCGCGGCGGCCAACTACACACGGTTCCTCTTCAGGGTCGCCAACGAGGACGACTGGAATCCGCGGAGGAAGACCAAGGAGGAGATCGACGCCTTCATCGAGGAGCAGGGCTACGACAAGACCATCGCCCTCTCGGACCAGATGAGGGAGTACATCAAGGAGAACTACGCGAAGATACACCCGGACACAGATACTTTCATCAAACGCAGCGGCGCCTGGTAGCCGCCCCCCATTTTTCTTGAAGCCAAGTAGTAGCATAAGAATTCGAGTCTAGGCAGCCTGATGGCAGATGAAAAGCGTTCTACAGAAACAGAGCTGGAGTAGGCCCGCCCAGAGGATTCTGGAGCACACCATGAAGCTTTCCGGCGTGTACCCGGCCATCATGCATATCCGCCACACGGAGCGTATGAGAGCGACGCCGGGAGGCGACCCCCGGTCCACGGAGCAGGGGTTGAGGGCGGCGTACGAGTTCGGGGCCAGCCTGCCCACCGGCAGAATGTACCGGCTCTGGCACACATACATCGAGAGGACGAGGGAGACATGTCTGGCCATCAAGTCGGGGCTTGAGAGCAACCAATCCGAGTGCATGCTAGCGGGCACGATTCCGGTCAACACGATCATAGACCCCGCGGAGTTCCACGACGCGCAGCCCAGGCACCAAGTCGTAGAGGACACCGACGAGAGCGCATTGACCTACCTGAACCACTGGCTGAGCGGGCTCTACCCGCCCACCATGGTGCGTCCTTCCAAGGAGTTCGCCCAGATGGTGGCACGGACCATGCTGGAGGACATCGGAAAAGACTCGTTCCACGTTCTGGTCAGCCATGACACGTGGGTCGCGGCGCTCATGTTCCACTGGTTCGGGTTGCCTCCGCCCCCTGGCTGGGTTAACTTCCTAGACGGCTTCGTCGTAGAGCTGAGACCCTCCGCCCCGAACCTGATAACCAAGGAGGGAGTCGTGGAGACTAGGCTCCCAGAATGGTTCACGATACAAGTAAAAAGCGTATAGGTAAGCCGGATAAAACGCGTACAGAAATATTGCCAATGAGAAAGAAACCAGTTTCATCGACCCCACGACCACTGTCGCCCACATACCTTAAATCAGCCTCGAAGAACGAGGAAACCATGAGGCTCAAGGTGGTGAAGCCCCACGAGGCGTCTTTCAGCTACAATGTCGTCTTCAAGACTGGCGACAGGGTAAAGGTTGGACGCGAAGACCCTGAGATGCCCGGCTGGTACTGGTGCAAAGACAAGAACGGAGTCGAGTCATGGATACCAGAGGAGTACCTCAGCGTCGACGGCGAGGAAGGAACCATAACCACAGACTACGACACCAGGGAACTCACCGTCGAGCCGGGGGAAGCCTTCGAGTACGTCACCGAGGTAAAGTACTGGACCCTATGCAGAGACCGAGACAGGGAAGGCTGGATACCAACCCAAAACCTAGAGCCGACCCAATAAATAAACCGCGGCAGCAACACATACCCAGACATGGAAGACTGCGAGCAGCTAAACCTCCGCCGCCTCGAAGGCAGCTACCTAAAGTTCATCGTGGAGAACCACGCCGAGCTCAGCCTCCTCGAACACGTCGAGGATTGCACCACGTGCAGGGAACACATCAAGAAACTCGTAGAAACCGACGACAGCTCAACCGACTTCGGAAACCTCTTCCAGAGAGAGGTAGACGACACGACTGCGCCCCAGTTCACCGACCACCGCGACCCCGAGGACTTCATAGACGCCCGCATCCAGTGGAGGAAAAACAGGCTCAAGCGGCTTAACGAGAGCGCGGAGGCCGAGCTGGAGGATCTCCGGAGAAGGATCAGCCTCTAGAGCCCAGCTTCTTCTCCAGGCCCTCTATGGCATGCTGGTAGTCGCTCCACGTTCTGCCCCCCGACACGCCGCCGTCGACTACCAACGCGTGGCCGTTGACGAAGCCTGAGTCGTCGCTCGCCAACCAGAGAGCCGCTTTAGCGATGTCATCCGGGTGCCCCGGCCGCCTGATGGGCTGGGCTTCCCTGAACGCCTCGGTTATCACGTCCAGCTTGCCGTCGGCCTCCCCGAGGGGCACCCCCCTCGCACGGGCGATCATGGGGGTGGGTATGAACCCCGGGAGAACGCAGTTCACCCTCACGTTGTCCTCACCTAGCTCCATGGCCACCGACCTCGTGAGCTGCACCACCCCGGCCTTGGCGGCGCTGTAGACATGGTTCCCGTAGCCGGTTCTCACGGCGGCGACGCTCGCGGTGTTGATGATGCTTCCGCCCCCCTGGGCCCGCATAACCGGCGCGGCGTGCTTGACGCCGAGGAAGACGCCCCTGAGCAGCACGGCGACCGTCCTGTCGAACGCCTCCACCGTGACAGACTCGATGGGGCCCACCGCACCAGCGATCCCTGCGTTGTTGAACATGCAGTCGAGGCGGCCATACACGTCGACGGCGTGGGAGACCGCGGCCTCGACGTCCTCCTCCCGGGTCACGTCCGCGTGGACATACTCTGCGCCCAGCTCTGACGCCAGCCTCCCGCCCCTCTCGTCCTGAACGTCGGCCACCACCACCTCCGCGCCCTCCTCAACGAAGAGCCTCACGGAAGCCTCCCCTATGCCTGAGGCGCCGCCTGTGATCACAGCCACCTTGTCTTCAAGCCTACCCATAACAACCATAGAGTAACTGGGGGAACGAGAATAAAACAGGGATGAAGAAAGGAGGCTACTCGGGGTGAAGCTCCACGACCACCCAGGCCTCGATGCATATCCAGCCGGGGTGGTGAGCCGGCAGCGCCGCCCGCGCAGGCCTGCCCTCGTAGTCTCCCCATA
>CAZCKR010000157.1:0-3546 GCA_964499305.1 uncultured Candidatus Bathyarchaeia archaeon
CACGTCGAGCACCTTATCGAAGCCCATCGTCTCACCGTAGAACCTGGAGGCCTCACCGAGGTCGTCGTAATAGAAGAAGGTGATAGAGCCGTCAATGGTGGAGTTCATCGATACTTATACTCTTCTCGAAGATAAAAATGGATAATAGAATGTGGTTGAGAGGGCTAGACCGTGACGCGGTGCCTGTCCATGAGCTACAGGTTCTTGATTTAGTCTGTTCAATGCTTCAGCGTCATCCGCTTTAGGCATTCCCTGGTTAGCTCTATCTTCTCCGGGCACTCCCTGATCAGCGCCCTGCTCGCCTTTACCCTTCCGACCTGCCTGTAGACGAGCCGCACGATGATTCCTGTTGGCTCGATGGCTCGGACGGCGGGTAGTACGTCACCGTCGCCGCAGAGGAGCACGATCTTCTCTGTGGCCCTCATCCAGGCGAGGGACATGAGCCTCACGGATATCTTCACGTCCACCTGCTTCTGGACGGGCACGGTGAACGTCTCCCCGCACTGAGGGCACCTCCCGGGCTTGGGTGCCACGTAGCCCCGTTCGACCTTGACGCGCTCATATTGTTGGATGGCCTCGAAGTACTCCCTCTTCCTCCGCCTCTGCTCAATCTGTGTATCTGTTGCCCCCTCTTTGGGCACATGGGGCTCGGCGTCGAAGATGTAGGTCATGTGGTGTTCCTCGCCTGGCCGGAGGAGAGCCGCGGGGAAGAGGCTTGGATCGAGTGAACCGACCTCGTACTCGTTCTTAAGGTTCTGGAGGTACATGTTATCAATGAGGATGGCGGTCTTCAAAGCGTAACATGAAGATACAGTCAGTTTATTTTAAAAGTATTGATGACCCGTTGGCTTTATATGGGTGCCAACGGGGGCCGTTAATGAACGTGAAGTATGTATCGCCTTGGTTTAAATTCTTTATGGAAAGTTTTGGTTGAAAGATGAGGGTACAGCGGGTTAACACGGTGACCCTGTACCTGTCCATGAGCTCCTGGCGCTTGCCCTCGTTCCACCCCGTGATGTCGGTTTTTACCGCAAGTTCTGAGCCGCTGAGGGGATGTGGGAACCCCTATGGCAAGCCCTCGCGGTGAAGGAGGCGTTCGGCCTATTCTGGGAGGTGACGGCGGTTGTTGTGTTGCTGTGGATGTTAGTTGAGAGGTGTCCACGATCTTATGGGCTACGCTGATTCAGTCATGAACCCCCAATCGTGTAATTGTATAAGTTTATATAACTGCATTATTCTTTAACGTGTGATGAAGGTTCTGCACGAGCCCCAGTTGGACACCATACTGATGATAGAGAAAGCCATCATCGACTCTGAGGACTACCAAACCAAGACGCAGCTGTGGAGGAGCCTGCCGAGGAAGGTCCAGTACCAGACCTTCAAACGGGTGCTGGACTACCTTGAGGCTTCGGGTAAGATTGTGTACCATGAAGGCGAGATACTATATACCGGGGCCGACAACGAAAAGCTTCGTGAACTGATTGCCACAGCCGTGAAATTAGAGTAGAGAACCATAACCGAATATCCTTTCGTATTCTTTATGATTAACAAGGTCCAGGATTACTGGGCAATACCCAAAGTCCTCAAAATACATCACAGTGTAACAGGACCTGTATCCTTCAGGGTGGGCGTATCTAAACAGGTTCCTAACTTGGTAGTTGTTCCTGTAGTGATCTGGAATCCTGTCTCTTCTTATCTTATCTCCACAATACATATTATCGAGTAGAGACCGTCTCATTTCCATTATCCATCTATTATGCTTGTGGGCCTTCTCAATGCCGTCCAGATATCTCATTAATTTTTTTGAAACGAATACCATGGACGGTTTCATGAATCATTGTAACGTTCAAAGATGTATAAAAGAAATTTCTGGTTATACGGTTACGCGGTACCTATCCATGAGCTCCTGGCGCTTGCCCTCATTCCACCCAGTCACGTCCGTGTAGTAGCCTGTGATCCTGCTCCACCACCTGACGTTCTCGCTTCCGCACGTCGGGCACTTGGTCAGCATCCCCGCGGCCGTGGTCTGGCACTGGCTGCAAATCGTGAGGTCCTTGGTGTAGCTGAAGTACCCTATCTGGCTGTTGCGGCAGATTCGTTGGGTCAGCTTGTACAATGCCTCCGGGTCAGAGGCGCTCTCCCCTATCCAGGCGTGGAATATGTTGCCGCCGCTGAGTATGGGGAAGAACTTGTGCTCTATGTCGATCCTCTTGCCCAGGGGCACCTTGGCGCCCACGTACGTGTGGGTGCCGTTGGTGTAGTATATGGGCAGGTCACGGTTCTTGGGGGCTCCGTTGATCTGGCTGAGGTCGCCCTTCACCATCTCCCGGGCCTTGCTCCCGTACTCCGGGTGCAACAGGTCGGCGACCGCGAAGGTCTGGGCCGTGCTCTCCGCCGGCGTCCTGGCCAGCATTACCTTCCAGCTGCTCCTCATCTCCAGGCCCTTCCTGAACTTCTCCATGTCCAGCAGCAGCCGCACGGCGAGCCTGACAGCGTCGTCCGCCTCGTGGAGCTGGCTGCCCGCGAAGTACTGTACCATCTCGTTGATGCCTACCACGCCTATGACGTTCACCAGCTCGCTGAAGTCCACGGCTGGCGGCCCCTTCTGGCCCGTCCTAGGGTCCCGGGGCGTCTGGGTGGCGAAGGGCACCATGCCGCCGCCGATGGTCTTGTCCATCCAACGGCGCTTGGCGTCGAAGACTCCCATCGACAGCCTCATGTTCTCCTTGGCGTACTCCAGCAGCTTGTCGTAGTCTCCGTTGGCCCTGTAGGCGAGCCTGGGCATGTTGAGGCTCACCACCTGCCACCCGCCCATGCTGAAGTGCATGCCGTCCTGGAACCAGAGCTTCTCGTCGAAGTGCTCGTCGGTCTCCGGCGTGTTGGCGAACTGGTAGGCGCAGCACTGGTAGCAGCTGATGCCGTTCCCGTAGCCGCGGTACGCGGGCAGCATGTTGTCGAAGTAGGGTGCCCCGAACTTGCTCACGGCCTCGTGGACCAGCAGCCACAGGTCGTCGTACTCTGGCTTGAAGAACTCGGGGCTCACGTAGTTCTCGTTCTTGGGGAAGTTGAAGGGCTTGCCCCAGTAGTCGCCCTCTAGGGCCACCTCGTTGATGGCGCGGAAGAACTTCTGCACCTCGTCCTCGTAGTCGCCGTAGGTGTCAGGCCCGACCCTGCCCTTCATGACCACGGGCACGTCCCTCCATATCTTGGGGACCCCCATGGGGAGCTGTATGTTGCTGAAAACCAGCTGGCCGCCGCGGGTCACGTATGTCTGGGTCAGCTCGTAGAACATCATCTGGGCCAGCTGCTTGATCTGCTTATAGTTCAGGCCCCTCATGAACGGCGCCAAGAACATGGTGTAGTACATGAAGCCCTGTCCGCCGCTGAAGTTGGTCTGCCCGGCGGCGAGGATCTTGACGCTGTGGAGTATGGCCACCTCGGGCTGCTTGGCGGGGCCGGCCACGCTGCTCTGGTAGCCCTTCCCGTCAGGAAGCAGCCCATAGTAGAGGAAGTACCTGAGGTCCCAGTCCTGGCAGAACGGCCTTG
>CAZCKR010000158.1:0-2615 GCA_964499305.1 uncultured Candidatus Bathyarchaeia archaeon
GCTGGGCATCAAGGTGCTCAACGACGTGCAGACCAACATGGTGTACGTCGACTTCAGCCCCATAGGCTGGACCGCCGAGGACTGGAACACGGCGTGCGCCAAGATCGGCTGGAAGAGCCGCGGCAGGGGCACCACAACGAGGCTGGTCACCCACTACGGCATCGAGGAAGAAGACATAAAGTCCTTCCTAGAAAAAATGGGCAAGCTGATAAAGTAGCTCCCAACCCTTTTTTAGCTAATCCACATCATCTATTGTCCATGGTCGTCATACCCGTAGACGAACTCAAGGAGCTAGGCGTCAAGATATTCAAGGCTCAGGGCGCCTCCGAGGAACGTGCCAGGTTCCTCGTCGGGACCCTCGTGGAGGCGAACCTCACAGGCCACGACAGCCACGGCGTCCACTACTACGTCAGGTACAGTGAACACATCAAGAATGGCTACGTCAAGGTGGACGAGGAGCCCGTGATCGTCAAGGAGTCCCCGTCGTCTGCCCTCATCGACGGCAGGTGGACGTTCGGCCAGGTTACCGCATTGAAGGTAGCGGAGACGGCGGTGGAGAAGGCGAAGGAGCATATGGTCGCCGGCGTCGGCGCCTACAACTGTAACCACATAGGCCGCATAGGGTACTACACGGACTGGGCGGCTAAACACGACATCATAGCCACGTTCTACGTGAACGTGGGGCACATGATCGTGTCGGTTCACAACGGGCTGGGCAGGGCCTTCGGGACGAACCCCTTCAGCGTCTCGGTTCCCACCGGCTCAGATACACCGTTCCTCGTCGACTACGCGACAAGCGTCGTAGCCGCTGGGAAGATAACCGTCGCCAGGGCTAAGAAGAGCAAGATACCGCGGCACTGGACGAGGGACAAGTATGGCCGAGTCACGGATGATCCTAACGCGATGTCTGAAGGTGGGTGGCTGCTGCCTTTCGGGGAGTACAAGGGTCAGGGGCTCCAGATGGCATCAGAGCTGCTGGGAGCCGTCTTGACCGGCTCCAGGACAGGTCTCTCGGATATAACTGTTCCTCCGGCGCCCAACGGCATCTTCATGCTCGCCGTGAACCCCGAGGGGTTCGTGGGGCTGGACGAGTTCAAGAGGAACACCGCGGAGCTACTGGATAAGGTAAAGAGCCTCCCAGCCGTCTCAGGTGAACGGGTGATGGTCCCGGGTGAGCCCGAGAAGGAGTCCAAGGAGCGGCGCCTCAAGGAGGGCATACCCGTATCGGAGTCAACCTGGGGCGAGATCAAGGCCCTGTGCAGCCGTCTGGGCGTCGAGGTAAAGTAATTAACGTCCCGCCTCCTCAAAGGATCAGCATGATAGTCGGCTTCCCCGTGGAGGAGGTATGGGAGGGAAAGGCGAGGATACTCGTCCCCGCCCTGGACGAGTCCACCGGGGAGCCCGAGCAGCGCCTCAGAAGCATGGCCCCCGTGTTTTACAACCCCGTCATGAAGCCCAACCGGGACACCGCGGTCCTTGTGCTGCGGGCACATCAGTGTAACCTAGGCCGAGGAGTAGACGCCTGCGAGCCCCTGGCTGGCAGCGGCGTCAGGGGGATCAGGCTCGCCCTAGAGGTCGACGGCGTCGAGAGAGTCGTGATGGGGGACCTGAGCCCCAGCGCCGTCAAACTGGGAGAGCTCAACGCCGAGAGGAACGGCGTGTCGAGTAGGGTAAGCGTCCGGCTCCTCGACGCCAACCTCCTCCTGTCTCTCCACTGCTACCCTGGGGGGAGGTTCGACTACGTGGACGTGGACCCCTACGGGTCACCCGCCCCTTTCATCGACACCGCGGTACGCTCAGTGAACAACCACGGGGTCCTCGCCCTCACCGCCACCGACATGGCGCCGCTGTGCGGGGTGAACCCCAAGGCGTGTATACGGAAGTACGGGGGGAGGCCGCTTGCAGGCGAGTTCTGCCACGAGACGGCGCTTCGGCTGCTAACCGGGGCGCTCGTCAGGCAGGCTGCAGTGCACGAGAGGGCGGCGACGCCTCTATTCTCATACTACTCGGACCACTATGTCCGAGTCTACAGCAGGCTCGACAAGGGGAAGCGACGCGCCGACGGCCAGCTCGCGCAGATGGGGTACCTCAAGTACTGCCCAAGGTGCCTCCACAGGACGGCTTCAAAGGACAACAAGGCTGATACATGCGAGTCGTGTGGCTCCGAGACGAGGGTCGCGGGGCCGCTGTGGCTGGGGGAGCAAGCCGACCCCGAGTACCTGTCGCGGATGCAGGAGGACTCCGCAAACCTGGACTACATGGTGGGCACGAAGGCTGTGACGCTCATCCAGATGGTGAGAGACGAGCACGGGTACCCGCCGTGGTTCTATGACATAGACACGGTCTGCTCCCAGCTGGGAGCGAGATCCATGGCGACCGATGAAGCTTTGACGAGGATCAGCGAAGCCGGCTACAGGGTGGATAGGACCCACTACGGGGATAGAGCAATAAAGACGGATGCGTCCATGGGCGAGCTGAAAAGAGTGTTGGGTGGCTAGTCCATCTTTAAGAAGCTCTTCGCGGGGGCGTTGCAGATGGGGCACTTTTCCGGCGGAGACCCCTCCACGGTGTTGCCGCACACCGAGCAGACGGTGATCTTGGAAGCAGGGAGGTCC
>CAZCKR010000158.1:2625-3536 GCA_964499305.1 uncultured Candidatus Bathyarchaeia archaeon
GCCTTCGTGTAGAGCCCTGCGTGGATCTTCTCGACCTCGTTGGCGATGTTGAAGCTCCATGACGCCGTGTTCTCGCCTTCCTCGGCGGCTACCTTGAGGAACTCGGGGTACATCTGCTTGAACTCGTATGTCTCGCCTTCGATGGCTTCCTGGAGGTTCTCGGCCGTGGACTTTATTCCGCCCATGATCCGGAGGTGGTTGTGGGCGTGCACCGTTTCGGCGGCGGAGGCGGCCCTGAACAGTTTAGCGATCTGCGGGTATCCTTCCTCGTCAGCCTTCTTGGCGAACGCCAGGTACTTGCGGTTTGCCTCGCTCTCGCCGATGAACGCTGATTTCAGATTCTCTTTCGATTTGCTCATATGAATGGATCGATGGGAACGGCTTTTAATAAATTAATAACCAACGGGGTGCTTCCAGGTTGATGCTTCGGGTTGCGGCGGATTCAGGGAGTCTCCGGGCAACCTTCATTAACGCCCACATTATATTGCCCGTGGATATGACGAACAGGTGGGTGCACGAGCGCAAGAACGATCACTACCATCGACGCGCCAAGGAGGAGGGCTACAGGAGCCGAGCCTCATACAAGCTCAAGCAGATACAGAACAGGTTCCGCGTATTCGACGAAGCAATGTACGTGCTGGACCTCGGCGCGGCCCCCGGTGGCTGGCTCCAGGTCGCCGCCGAGTATATCCCGGAGGACGGGCTGGTCGTCGGCGTAGACCTGGACGAGATCAAGCCCCTCTGGAAGCATAACGTGGTCACCTTGGTAGGGGACGTCAGGGACCCAGCGGTCCAGGAGGAGGTCCTCGGGTGCTTCGACGGCAGGGCGGACGTGGTTCTGAGCGACATGGCGCCAGACGTCATGGGCGAGTGGGACGTGGACCAGTACAGGCAGATCCACTTGGCCCGGA
>CAZCKR010000159.1:0-3527 GCA_964499305.1 uncultured Candidatus Bathyarchaeia archaeon
ATCTGAGCATACAACCATGCATGCATGTATTGGAATTTATTTGTTCCATGTAACAAGGAACAACTCATCCGCGCTGTTATATTCACAGACACCAAACATGACCCAGACATGACCATACTGGTGACAGGGGGAGCCGGCCGACTGGGGTACTGGACAGCCAGCCAGCTCACTGACGCCGGGCACAGCGTAAAAGCGTTCGACCTTCCCCACGTCAACTGGAGCCACGTCGAGCCGCTCCCCAACACCACCATCCACAGGGGAAACATCACTGACCCGGAGAGCGTCGAGAAGGCGTGCAGAGAAGCCGAGGCGGTGGTGCACCTAGCCGCCGTGCTGCCCCCTATCAGCGAGATGAACAGAGAGCTGACGCAGAGAGTCAACGTACAGGGCACACTGAACATACTGGAGGCTTCCCTGCCTGAGACGCCCATCGTGTTCGCCTCAAGCATAGCCACCTACGGGGTCACCCACCACGAGACGCCGCCGATAAAGGAGACCCACCCCCAGAGGGCCCACAACAACTACTCGGAGTCCAAGATAACGGCCGAAAAAGCCGTCAAGATGTCTGGGCACCCCTACACTGTCCTCAGGCTGGCCCCGATCAGCGTCGCGGACCTGCTGGAGCTGCCCGACGAGGTCGCCTACAGGGCGGACCAGAGGGTCGAGTTCATCGTCGTCGAGGACGCCGCGCAGTCCATCGTCAGATGCCTAGACGAAGGCCCCAGGGAAGCCGTCTACAACGTGGCGGGGGGCCCGAGCTGGCAGATGATGGGAGAGGAGTACCTCACCCGGTTCTACGGGGCCCTCGGCGTCGAGGTCAAGCCCGTCTACCCGGAGAGCTATACCGCGGTGGACTGGTACGACACGTCGAGGAGCCGCCACCTAGGCTACCAGAGAACAAGCTTTAACACGTTCGAGGAGAGACTAGTGGCGTTGGGAGAGGAGCTGGGGCTGAGATGAGTCAACCCATGAAATCGGCGAAGGAGACGCTGGACACCCTGACTGCGCGTGGCGGCCTCCCCGAGGAGCAGGCGGAGAGGGTGAAGCGGGCCTCCAAGATCGTGAGCCAGAACCTCAACAAGATATGGCTAAGAACAAAGGTGGGGAAACCCATGGCGGAGTCCATGCAGGAGGCTGCCATGGACGCGCTGGCTAAATTGGAGGCCGGCGCGAGCCAGGAAGAGGTGAAGGCCGCCGTGGACGCCGTGGAGGCAAAGGCGAAGGAGATCGAGGAGGAGAGCCGCCGCCGGAGCATGGTCGTCACTTGACTGTCGGGCTTTAAATAAGGATACACCCAATCAATATCCAGTTTCTGGGGACCATGGATATGAAGAGCAAGGTCTACCACATGGACGACCGCTACAGCGGCCTCCCTTCTAGCATACCCGCCAAGGCGCAGCAGCTGTTCGACCACGCCGAGCTGGGCGAGTGCTTCGACCCAGGTGACACGGTCGCCGTGAAGTGCCACATGGGTGAGTGGAACAACTCGGCGTACCTCCGCCCCATCCTCGTGAGGGTCATCGTGGATAAGGTGAAGGAGCACGGCGGCAAGCCCTTCGTCACCGACACCACCACGGCGCCCTACTACTTCTACGGCGGCCGCAGCACGGCCGACCTCCATCTGGAGACGGCGGCCCGGAACGGGTTCACGGCCCAGAGCATGGGGTGCCCCATAATAATAAGCGACGGCATGTACGGCACCGACGACGTCAGGGTGGACATCCCCGACGGCCTCCTCCTCAAGGAGAGCTACATGGCCAGGGGCATCGCGGACTCAGACGCCATGATAGTGGTGAGCCACTTCAAGGGCCACGGCAGCGGCGTCTACGGCGGCAGCATCAAGAACGTCGCCATAGGCTGCGGCAGCAAACGCGGCAAGATCGACGTCCACCTCTGCCTCCACCAGACCGTGGGCTGGAACAGCTGGAGCTTCAACGGCGACAACTGCCTGGGCGAGGAGTGCCCAGACCACGTCCTATGCGACAACATGTGCCCAGTCGGCGCCCTGAAGATTAAGAAGGACCACGCCGAGTGGGACGCCGACGCCTGCATCGGCTGCCTCGGCCACCAGCGGCCTTTCTTCAGGTGCGACCTCTGGGGCCGCGAGAAGTACGAGGACTGGCGCAACTGGTTCCTCGTCGCCATGGGAGACGCCGCCACAGGCTACATCAGGCACATGGGCCCGGAGAACGTCGGCTACATAACCTACGCCATGGACATAACCCCCGCCTGCGACTGCGTCCCAGGCTCGGACAGGCCTGTAATACCCAACCTCGGCGTCCTAGCGTCCAGAGATATGGTGGCCATCGACGTCGCGGCCCTGGATGTCGGTGCAGACGCCAGGCATCCAAGGCAGCATGGCAGAAGAGAAGGAGGTCATGAACCCCGGCGACGAAAAGTTTACGGGCATCGTCGGCATGAGCCAGTGGATCACCGCCAACACGTGCAGCCGCCTGGGAAGCGGCTCAATGGAGTACGAGCTCGTCGAGCCCCTCGTCTCGGAGGACGAGGCGGCCTTCGCCCACCCGCTGTTCAGCCCCGAGACGCCGTCAGGCTACTATCTCGCCAAGGGGCTGAGGAAGTTCGGGTCGTGGACGCCGCCGGGCGGGTTCAAGTACAGGGACAGGCCAAAGGTAAGCATAGAGGAGCTCAGCAGACGGTAGCGTCCCCCCTTTTACACCCTTTCTGGGTAGTCGGAGATTATGCCGTCGACGCCCATAGCCTTAGCCCTAGCTACGTCGCCGGGCTCGTTCACCGTCCACGGGTAAACCTTCAAGCCGAGGCCGTGGGCCATGGACACGAACTCCAGGCTCATCCTCTTGTGGTAGGGGTTGACCGAGTAGGCTCCAACTCTCTGCGCGAACTCGAGGACCTTGCCAGGTGCATCGCCCACGAGCACGCCAAGCCGCACGTCGTCTGATAATGCCCTCATCCACTCAAGCATCCCAAGGTGGAACGAGGAGACCAGAAGCCCGTCTTGGCTCAATAAGCCGTCGCCGACAGCATCCGAGATGACCTCGTGGACCCGGTCCACGCAGCCGAGACCCTTGAGCTCCACGTTTAAAGCGGCTCGGCCCGACATCTCTTCGATGACCTCCACCAGGGTGGGCACCCTCTCACCGCCTCCGGCGTCGAGCTTTCTGAGATCGTCGAGGGATAGATCCCGTACCCTGCCGGAGCCGTCGGTGGTTCTGTCAACTGTGTCGTCGTGGATGATCACGGGCTCCCCCGTGGCGCAGAGGTGGACATCCAGTTCTACCATGTCTGCGCCGAGTTCCACAGCCTTGTGGAAGGACATTAACGTGTTCTCGGGCGCGTGGCCCGCTGCCCCCCTGTGGCCTATCACGTAGACCATGATGTGGTCTACCCTTCAGCGGTATTAAACGCTTAGATGTCCGCAGGTTAGAGGAGAGGTATGACCTGTTACGGGTCAGATCAGAAAAAAAAATTTATCGGTTATATTAACGGGTGGTGTTCTTAGAATCTTTAGCGGGTCTGGAGGGATTCGAACCCTCGGCCAATGGCTT
>CAZCKR010000160.1:0-3403 GCA_964499305.1 uncultured Candidatus Bathyarchaeia archaeon
ACGCCGACCTCCTCATCGGCTACGACACCTACCCCCACGTGGACGGCTACGAGAGAGGCGTCGAGGCAGTCAACCTCACCCGGAGGATGCTGGAGGGAACCCTCAAGCCCACGAAGGCGTTCACCCAGCCCCCCATGCTCCCGGCGCTCCAGGTACAGTTCACAGGCAGATACCCCATGAAGAGGCTCATCGAGGAGGCCCACAGGATGGAGGAGATGCCCGGGGTGGAGACCATCACCGTGGCCGCAGGCTTCCCCTGGAGCGACATCCCAGAAGCCGGCATGAGCTTCATAGTAACAACCGACGACGACCAGAAGCAGGCCGACAGCCTCGCGGATGAGCTCCACGACCTGGCCTGGTCCATGAGAAGAGACTTCCTCGTCAAGCCCACACCCGTCAGGGAAGCCCTGAGGCACGTGATGAAGGCCGAGGAGGGCCCGCTGGTGCTCGCGGACATCGGGGACAACCCCGGAGGCGGGGCGCCTGAGGACGGCACCGTGGTGCTAAAGACCATCCTGGAGGAAGGGCTGAAGGGCGGCGTAGTCGCCGTCATCTGGGACCCGGAGGCAGTGGAGAAGGCGGTAAAGGCTGGCGTGGGCGAAACGCTGCAGCTCAGCCTCGGCGGACACACGGACGAGATGCACGGCGAGCCCCTGAGCGTCACCGGGAGGGTGAAGACGGTCACGGACGGCAAGTTCATCAACGAGGGCCCCATGGGCACCGGCTCAGAGTCGGACATGGGCCCCACGGTGGTCATGGAGATCGGCGGCAACGACGTCATAGTCACCACGAAGCGCCTCCAGCCCCTGGATCTGCAGCTCTACAAGAGTCAGGGCATAGACCCCACGGAGAAGAGGTTCATCGTCGTCAAGAGCAGCGTCCACTACAGGGCGTCCCACGAGCCCATAGCCAAGGAGGTCATCGAGCTGGACACCCCCGGCCTCACCAGCCCACGGCTAGCCGGCTTCGGGTTCAAGAACATCAGGCGACCCATCTTCCCCCTGGACGTGGAGACGCTGGGCATCACCGAGCTCAAGTCCATGGAGGACGAGTAGCCTACCCTCTCATGAGGCTCTTGTAGAGCTCCACGTGCCGTTCTATCACCGTTTTCTTCTCGTGCACCTTCGACACGTACTGGTAACCCCTTTCCCCTCTCTCACGCCACCTCTCGCCCTCCAGAAGCCACGTCAGACCATCGACGTAGTTCCCGGCGGCCGCGTGGTAGCCGAAACGGGTCGCGAACCCGTCCGGGTCGTGGGGGCTCAGTATAGCGCACCTGTGCGCCGCGGCCTCGAGGAACGAGACTGGGAGACACTCGTGGACGCTGGTGTTTATCAGGACCCACGACTCCTCGAGCACTCTCGCCTTGTCCTCGCCCGTCAAGAATCCCAGCAGCTCCAGGTTGGAGACGCCGCCGTACCGCTCCCTGAGCCGTCTGTCCCGTGCCGGGTCGTGGGCCCTCCCCACGGCGACGAACCTGACGTCGGGGAAGCTATCCGCGAGGGAGAAGAACGTCTCCGGGCTCTTCTCGCCGTCGAGCCTGCCGAGGAAGCAAACGGTGGGGGCGGTGCTCTTCCTGGGGTTGCCATGGGGTGTCTCGACGGGGTTAGGCAGGAAGCCGGGGTCCGACTCCAGCCCGTAGAGCTCCCTGGTCTTACGCGTGACGAAACGTGCCTGACAGAACACCGCGTCGGCCCTCCTCACCGAGGCCTCGACCCCCGGCTGGACAAGCCGGTTATATATCATCCTTCTCAGGGGGTAGTGTCTCTGGACCCGTCTCCAGTCTGCCTTGGTTCGGGGGTTCTGCGCCGTCACGACGTGCACTGAGTCCTTCACAGAGTTCATGGCCAGGAGCGTACCCCAGCTCGGGTCCTCCGAGTGGTAGACGTCTGCCCCGATTTCCCTGTAGAGCCGCCCGGAGAAAGGGTATTCAACGAGGGGGTGGCAGTGAACGGTAACGCCGTCGAGCTCCTCGACGCGCTTCTGGCCTCTCCCCCGGGGAACCACGGCGTGGACCTCGAAGCCCCTCTCGGCTACCCCTGACGCGATGTCCCTGGTCGCCTTACCGATGCCCCCGTGCATCCCCCACGCGAAAAATTCGGTAGCGACGTAGCAGACCCGGGGAGGCATAACGATAAATTAAACTGAAACTAAATATTTGTGCTTTGAGGGTGCTCGTATTCACACCCAGCTATCCGAGGTACAGCGGGGACTACCACGGCTCCTTCATAAGGGACCTCTGCACCAGGCTCGCCAGGCACGTAGACCTGACGGTGCTCGCGCCGCGGAGCAGGACCATGGAGGCGTCGACAGAAGGCTTCCCCGTCCACAGGTACCCGTATCTGCCTTGGCGGGGCGCGGAGCTGGTGGCGGAGAGCACCCTGGTGGGCGCCCCAGCCATCCACATCGCCCAGCTTCCCATGTACCTCGCCTCGGCCTACCTCCACCTCGTGAAGGAGGGCTTCGACGTGGTGCACACCCACATTGCCATACCGCAGGGGCTCCTGGCCGTCCACAGCCCACGCAAGACACGGAACCTTGTGACGTGCCACGGGAGCGACTGCACCCTCCCAGCCATATACCCCCTCCTCCGGCCCCTGACGGGCAGGGCGCTCAGGGGAGCCCACAGGGTGACCGCGGTGTCGGACCACGTGAAAGGCCTCGCCGTCTCCCTGGGGGCGGACAGCGAGAACACGGAGACAGTCTACCTCGGCGTAGACACTAAACGCTTCAAGCCGGGGCCAGGTGTGAGAGACGGCGCCAAGGTGACCGTGGGGACCCTGGGCCGCCTCGTCTCTGAGAAGAACGTTGGGGACATCCTGCACGCGTTGAAGGCTGTTGAGCACAGAATGGATGTCAGGCTCCTGGTGGGGGGAGACGGGCCTCGCCTAGACCATCTGAGGCGTCTGGCGCAAGAGCTGCGGCTGAGGGACGTCGAGTTCATGGGCAGGGTAAACGATCCAGCCGGCTTCCACCGTGGATGCGACGTGTTCGTCCTTGCCTCGACCCGGGAGGGGCTCTCGGTGTCGCTGCAGGAAGCCATGTCATCGGGCTGCGTCCCGGTTGCGGTGAACGGCCATGGCTGCAGGGAGCTGATAACGCACGGGAGAGACGGGCTGCTGTTCGAGCCGAGGAACGTGGACGACCTGGCGTCCAAGATAGTGGAGGCGGCTAACAGCCCCGGGATGGGGGCGCAGGCGAGGGAGACCATACTGAGAAGGTTCAACATAGACAGGAACTACAGGCGCTACCTAGAGATATATCAGGAGATGGCACCCTAGACGAGAGGCTTAATAGGTGTATTTTCACAAGACTTCGCCATGAGGGTCGCAGGCGTTGACGAGGCGGGGAGAGGATGCGTCATAGGACCCCTCGTCGTAGCCGGCGCGGTCTTCGACGAGGA
>CAZCKR010000161.1:0-3398 GCA_964499305.1 uncultured Candidatus Bathyarchaeia archaeon
CTCCGCAGCAGCTCCTCCACGCTGTCGACCTCGATCTGGAGGTTGACGCCCCGCCCAAAGGGGCGCTCCAGCTCCCCCGTGTCCCAGTTGTGGTTGATCTCCTCGACCATGAGCTGGCTTCCCTGGAGGGACAGGAAGGCGAACCCGTCCTCCGGGCGGCTGTACTCCACCTCGAACCCAAGGATCTCTGTGTAAAACCGGAGGCTCTCCTCGATGTCTGTGACGCTCATCTCCGGTACTAGTTTGTTGAACCTCACACGGGTACAGTGAATCCGCGGGACTTTAACTCTTGACACGTCAACTCAATGTCTGGCCCCAACCTTCATGATGTAGACCACGAGTACGCCGCCGATCAACAGCATGAGCCCCACGACGCCGAGGTAGACGAGCGTCTTATCCTCGTTCTCCGCCGCCTCCGCGGGCTCCGGCTCCTCGCCGCCCATAAACCCGTTCACCGTCTCCACCGCCAGCCCGTAGCCCTCCATCAGCCTCTCCTCCACCAGCGCATCCATCAGCCGCCTAGCCTCCGCCTCCTCTCCATCCCCGATAAGCCCCAGTAGGACCTCCTCCATCTCCTCCACCTCGGAGGAGGCCGCGGCATAGATCTCGTCCCACCGCTCCCTGACAAGCGGCTGCCGCTCGCCGTAAGCCTCATCCACCGACAGCTGCAGCCTCTTGTAGACCCACCAGGCGGACTCCTCGTTGTACCCCGAAAGGCTCTCGGGGCCATCCCCGGTGAGATAGGGCTCCGGCACCGTCGAGACGTTGGCGTACACGGGCATGAACACGCCTACGCATGGGCTGCTCATGCAGTACCACATCACCTGCATCTCGGAGGGGACGCCGGGTTCCAGCTGGACCACCATCGCCGAGACCGTCCTCCCGCTGCATATGGTCCTGTACATGTCGTTGCCGTGGGGCGACCTGTACAGGGGGGTGTCCTCGTAGTGATCCGAGAGCACCCCCATCAGGTCCTCCCGGGTCAGCGACCCCATTTTATTGCCAAGGAGGTCTAGCCCTCGCTCCAGCCGGGTCTGGGAGCTCCTGTAGGGATACCCTCTGCTGGAATAGCACTCCGCGAAGTTGAAGTCTGTAGCCGATTCGCACCAGCCCCGGTCCACCGCGTACTCGACGAGGTCGTCGCTCCCCTCATCCCAGCTAGTCGTTATCTGGAACTGGTTCGCCCTCACGGCGACGCCGTCCTCCACCCTGACGGCTGCCCAGTGGCGCCCCGCGCACTCGACGATCCACGCCTCCTCCTCGTCGACTACCCAGTAGATCTCCCCGACATACGAGTGCCCATACTCCTCGATCAATGAGCCGACGAGCTGAACCCCCTCGTAAGCCGTCCTGGAGCGCTCCAGGACCAGGCGGCAGACGTCGTTGTCGTGGAGCCCCGACTCGCCCATGAGGGGCTCCCTGGTGGAGGCGTCGTTGTCCGCGACCACCACTCCCCACTCGTTGATCCCCATCCCCACGCCCCACTTCTTGTCATAGGATTTCGACCCCACCCAGCCCCACGTCGTCTCCGCCTGAGGGATCTCGATGTACTGCAGACTCACGGTGGCTCCAGGGGCGTGGTGCATGGAGGGAGCCCTGTACAGCCACTGCACCTCATACTCGGAGAGGTCACGGTTCTTCGCGATTATTATGGAGCCGTCCACGGTGGCGTTCCCCGCCGCGAGAACGGTGGTACAGCCCCTCGCCGCCGGCGCCAGGAAGGCTGCGGCGGATACGAGAACCAGAAAGACGACCCACTCCCGTCTACGGCGACCCAGGGAGCCAGGAACCATGTTCAGCGTTTCACCTCCAAGTCAATAGCACAAATAACACTAAAAGTATTATCAATAATAAGGAAACCAGACGCTGACCCAGCAGCGTCTGGAGGAAGGGCACCCGCTCCGTAGGCGGAGCCCCGAGGAAAACAGAGAGACGGCGGACGCCCGGAGACAGTTGGAGCGATAAGTAGCTCAAGTCCTTCTCATCGAGTGCCTCGTAGCCGACTGACTCGCCGTCGAGCAGTATGTTCAAGTCCTTCCTCTGCCTGACCCTGTCCCTGTTCAGCACAAGGGTTAACTCGGCGCCGTCGACGAGAACCGGGTCTAACCCCAGCTCCAACGCGCCTTCCTCCACGTCGTATCCCAGCAGGGTGGCTGAGATGGGGTGCGGAGAGTGGATCAGGACCGCGTCGTCGTCGACGTATAGTTGTTCAGGGAGTGACGAGTTGCTTAGAATCATGACCGCGCCTCCGCCGCCGCTCAGCGAGCCCACTGTGGACGACGAATACGAGACGACGCTGTTGTTACGGGACTCTGACGTTTGAACCTCCGATCCTCTGAACGTCGCCGACGAGTCCATCGACGCCTTCAGCCACGACAAGACAACGGACTCGGCGGACAAGGCGCAGCCACGCTCCAGCTTGATGCCCTCGATGAATGAGTCAGCCACCTCCAGGACGTCGTCGCTGCAGGTGATCTCCACCGGGGCTTCCAGGTTGATCACTCTCACATCGGCGCCATATTCTACGTTGAACCGCACATGCCTGAAGTAGACCCGGTCAAGAGTGACGTTGAGACTCGAGGCAGTGACGTCGTTGTCTCCTTGCAGAGACCAGCGATCGCAGTGCATGTAACCTATCCCGGTCGGCGACGCGGGGAAGCCTGCTAGGGTGAGCTCCGTGCCCTCGTCGAAACCGAGTTCCAGCCCCCTCGTGTCCGAGCCTATCGTCGAGTTCCGGAGAAGAAGAGAGCCCCCGCCGGACACGGAGGCGGAGGTAGCGTAGACCCCCTCGAGACGCGCCTCGGCGCCGTCGGTGACGTTTACACCGAAAATCCTTGAATCCGAGACCCTGAGGGCGCTGGAGCCGCTCATGTGAAACATGGACCAGCAGGTCGAGTCCTCGATGGCGACACTGGAGTCTCCGTCGCAGGTGAGTCCATACCACTCCATGGAGTAGACATCCCGGAAACTCAGCGTAGCCGTGTCAGAGACCCTTATCCTGAAGCTGTGGAAGGTCGTGGTCTCTATGGTCACGTTCACCGCCTGCAGGGTCGAGTCACCCCGGACATCGAACCAGTAACCGAGCGTCCCTGAATCAGGCTGCCCTGACTCTATCAGCCTCATCTTCGCGTTTCTGAGCATGAGACGCGAACCCCCTGAGATTGATACCCTGCCCTCGACGTCTAAGCTGCAGTTCTCGACCCTCAACGACCTGTCTCCATCGAGGACGAGGTCGCCGGCGATGGTGGCATCCTCGTCGATGACGGTCGTGTCTTGGAGCATCGGCGAGCCTTCGGAACCTAAAATAAACGCAGCTTGACTTATCCCTAGACACATGACTGCGAGCATCAAAGGCGTCAGCGAAAGAAGTTTACTCTTCGTGTAAACGCACCCATCTA
>CAZCKR010000162.1:0-3321 GCA_964499305.1 uncultured Candidatus Bathyarchaeia archaeon
CTTTCGTCATTTTGATAAAGACAGCGGTTGTATGTGGGTATCACTATGCTCACATAATCCACGTATTCGGATATGATTTCGTCCATTCGTAATCTCTCACCTCTTTAAAACTGATACCAAAATATGGTAAAGAGTCTAACCTCTTCTATCCCTTAAATGCTTTTTAAGGGTATTCGTAACCTTTAAGCGGTGATGAGCCCAAGTGCTGAACCTACGCCGCGCCTACGACGCACCACATGAGAGCCAGCAATTTCTATTTGTCCGCACCTATGCCCTCTTCGTAGTGGTGGGGTCCCCCTTCACCTCTAACGCCCTTGTATGAGACAAGGGCATTTTATAGGGATTTTTTTATATTTTTATGGATGGTGTGAGGGCGTCGTCCAGCTCCCCCTCCGGGAGATCGGGCTCCTTGACCCAGGTCCCGTAGTAGATGAGGCCCAGGGCGCCGCGCTCCTCCACGGCGAGCCGGTGGACCCGGGTGACGTCGCCGTCGGTGAACACCATCCTGCCCGCGACGTCCAGCCCCTTGTAGTCCTTCTGCTCCTCCCCCTTGACCACGTACACGACCTCCGACTCGACTCTCTCGGGAGGCGTGGGGTGGCTGCGCTGTATGAGGCTGAGCTTCGCCTCGCTCCACCGGGCGAGGAACTGCGCCTTCTCCGCGGGCTCCACGAGCTTCAGCTCGGCGTCTAGGAGCGTGAGGGGTGCCCCATCTCGGTGATGCAGTTCTTCAAGATATGCCTCACGGTGACCCTCATACACCTCGTGATCTCGATGGTCTACCTGTCCCTGCTTAACGGCTTCTGACGAGAAACGGTTGGTGGGCCGGGCAGGGATCGAACCTGCGACCCTCGCCACGTCAAGGCGATGTCATACCACTAGACCACCGGCCCCCGTGCGCTCTATAGGGAAGAAAAGAAGGGTAAAAAGTTTACCGGTGAAGCTCCACCAGCCCCATACGCTCCAGGTACCCATACCACGCCACCAGGTACTCCAGATCAGTCACGCCCCGCTCCAGCCGCACCCGCTCACTGATCTCGTAGAGGCTCCTCACCCCGTCCGTCCAGTACATGGCCAGTGTGCCCACGCCCCTGCCCAGGGGGTGGTCCTTCCCAAGCTTCCTGAGGTTCTCCCGCTCCAGGTGGCTAAGCTTCCTGTCCCAGTAACGGGTGCTCACCGGGCCCCTGTAGAGCCGCCTGGGCACGACGGCCTCGGCCTCGGTCTCCAGCTTGGTGCGCCTCTTCTTCCTGTACTTCTTTGCCTGGACGCCGCTGGCCCCCAGCACCGTGTTCAGCGAGTCCGTCGCCATCCGGGTCTGGCTCTTCGTCGTCCGCCGAATGTCCTTGATGAGGATCTGGATGATCTTCCTCACCCCAGCGTCACCCGGCGCCAGCCTCGCCGCCGACTCCACGGCCTTGACGGCGACCTCCTCCCAGTAAGCGGCGTGCGTCTTCAGCTGATTCACCGCCCCGGGTATCTCCATGGGCGCGTTGACCGCGTCCTCGACGTAGCCCCTGAACCGCTCTAGGAGCCGCCTCTTCTCCCGGGCTTGGGTCTCGGCGGCGATCCAAGCCGTCTCCGCTGGGCCGGCGGACGCTAAGAAGTACGCGTAGGTGGCGGTGACCAGCGCCGCCCGCCGCAGCATCTCGGGGTCCACCTTGTCCATGGTGTCGTAGCTCGTGTGCCAGTACTTGTCGGGCCACTGGATGAGCATGGGGCAGCCGACGCCCACCGACGGGTCGCTGTAGACGTAGTGGTCGCTGCCGCCGCTGAAAGGCGTCTCCGTGTGCCTGAACAACGCGTAGCTGCTGCTTCCGCCCAGGTTCTTCACCTCGACCGTCACCTCCTTGAACACCGCCGCCATGACGCTGTTCACGTAGCTGGGGAACGCCTCCGGGGTCCGCTCCACGATGAAGCTGCCGCCGGTGACGCACTGCCTCTCGCCCACCATGTCCAGGTTCACAGCTGCGACCATTTTGGGGATGTCCGCCTCGTTGGCCGCCAGGTACGCGTAGCTACCGCTCATCTCCGGCACCAGGGTGAACTTGATGGTCCTCCTGGGCTTCGCGAGCTTCCCCTCCGCGATCAGCTTGGACAGCGCCCTCGCCGCCTCCATGGCTGAGGCGCTGCCCGACGCGTTGTCGTTGCAGCTGGGCTGGGGGTGGCAGATGTGGGCGACCACCACCACCTGCTCGTCGGACTCACCCGGGATTGTGGCCACGGCGTTGTCCAGCTTGCCCTCGTATAGGCTGCCCACCACCCTGGCATGGACCTTCACAGGCTTCTTGCTCTCCTTCACCACGTCCCGGAGCCACCGGCCCCTCCTGGGGGTCAGCACGTAGCCGAAGGCTGGTTTCTCGTCGCCCGCCCACCAGAAGCTTGTGTACTTGAGGGCGTCGTCCAGCTCCCCCTCCGGCAGGTCCGGCTCACGTATCCAGGTACCGTAGTAGATGATGCCCAGTGCGCCGCGCTCCTCCACGGCGAGCTGGTGGACCCTGGTGACGTCGCCGTCTGTGAGCACCATCCTGCCCGCGACGTCCAGCCCCTTGTAGTCCTTCTGCTCCTCCCCCTTTCCGATGAACACCACCTCGGCCTCGACGCCCCCGGGGGGCGTGGGGTGGCTGCGCTGTATGAGGCTGAGCTTCGCCTCGCTCCACCTGGCTAGGAACTGCGCCTTCTCCGCGGGCTCCACGAGCCTGAGCTCGGCGTCGAAGCAGTCCCACTCCTTGAACATGAGGCTGCTCCACGCCAGCCCCTTGCCGTCGGCGGGGTAGCTGTGGATCTCCGCGTCGACGCCGGCTGCCTTCCACGTCTCCACGGCGAACCGGGCTGCGTCCCTGAGGCCGGGGCTCGCCTGTATCCTGTGGTGGCGGCTTATCTCGGCGACGTAGTTGTACGCTATCTCGCCCGAGACCTCGGCCTTGAGCTTCTCGAAAACCTGTTTAAACATGGGTATCTCTCTGCGCCCGACGATATAGGGTTTTCACGTCTGACCGTAACCGTGATAAAACGGTGCAGCTAAACTATACCATTCCCCGTGGTCAGGATGCCGAGGATCCACTACCACCCCTGCCCCAAGGCGCTGGGCGAGTACAACCACCTGACGGACACCATCATACTCCACGAGGGCTTGAAGAAGTACCGGGAGATCCATGACGCCATCCTCCGCCACGAGCGGGAGCACGCCCGCATCTTCAGGGAGCACAGGGGCTGGCTCAGGCGGCTGGCGCTGAACGTGAAGCTGGACTACGAGGCTCGGCTCACCGGCGCCACAAGGGTGCCCCTTGAGCTTCTCCGAGAACTGAACCCGTCCACGCTGAG
>CAZCKR010000163.1:0-1504 GCA_964499305.1 uncultured Candidatus Bathyarchaeia archaeon
GGCACAAGGTGCACCGGGTTCCACGGGTGAGCAACTATAGCCCTCTCAGGGTGACGCTCCATGTCCCGGGCGATCTCCGTCATCATCAGCCCGGAGGTGCTGCTTGTGAACACCACGTTCGCGGAGGCAAGCTTGTCCATCTCCGCGTAAAGCGGACACTTTACTTCCAGGCTCTCGAATACGGACTCCACAACGAAGTCTGCGCCCTTCAGCGCCTCCTCTAGGCTGGTGGTGGTCGACAGCCGTCTCTTCGCCGCCTCGGCGTCCTTCCCCAATCCGGCGTCCACAAGCGTATCTATGTGGTGGGATACCCTGCCCTTCGCCTCCTCCAGCTTCTTCTCTGTCAAGTCCTGCATTACAACATCGTAGCCGTGTAACGCGAACAGCGCGGCCCAGCCCTGCCCCACGAGGCCGCTGCCCACGCATGCAACACGTTTGATTCCCTCGATCAATGCTATCAACATGAAACATGCTGCAAGGTTTTTCATTCTTCCGCCGTCGAAGCCGTTAAGTTGGCTCAACCCGGAGTCATATCTATGCCTGAATTACACGTCTTCTCCAGAGGCTCCACGCACCTCATCGACATGGTGCGGGGCGAGGGTATCTATCTCTGGGACAAGGATGGCCGCCGGTACATCGACGGCAGCGCCGGCCCCATCTGCGTCAACATAGGCCACGGCGTCAAGGAGGTAGCCGAGGCCGTCGCGGCTCAGATGGAGCAGGTGAGCTTCGTCCACAGCAGCCACTTCATCACCCAGAGCGTCATCGACTGCGCGGAGAAGCTAGCAGCCTTCACACCCGAGGGTCTAGACCACGTCTACTTCTGCAGCGGCGGAAGCGAGGCCACAGAGGCCGCCGCCAAGATGGCTCGCCAGTACTGGCTGCTTAGGGGCGAGCCGAAGCGGAGCAAGATCGTCGCCCGTTGGCAGAGCTACCACGGCAACACGCTGGGCGCCCTCAGCATGTCGGGGAACATCGCGCGGCGCCGACGCTACGTGCCGTTGCTCCTAGACTTCCCCCACATACCGCCGGCGTACTGTTACCGGTGCTGGTTCGGTAAGACCTGCGATACCTGCGATCTTGAATGCGCCCGTGCACTTGACACCCAGATAAGGGCGACGGGCCCAGAGTACGTCTCGGCCTTCATCGCTGAGCCCGTGGTCGGCGCCACGTTGGGCACGGTTCCAGCGGCGCCTGGCTACTTCCAGCTGATCCGCGAGATATGCGACGAGCATGACGTCCTCTTCATCGCCGACGAGGTCATGACGGGGCTCGGGAGGACAGGTAAGAAGTGGGGCCTCGACCACTGGGACACGGTGCCCGACATCATAGCCACCGCCAAGGGCCTCGCGGGCGGCTACATGCCTCTGGGCGCCACCATCGCCAGCGACAAGGTGTACGACGCCTTCGGTGAGCCCTTCGCCCACGGCCACACCTACGGCAGCCACCCCGTCGGGTGCGCCGCCGGGGCCGCGGTCATGGACTACGTCGTGAAGCATAGGCT
>CAZCKR010000163.1:1604-3280 GCA_964499305.1 uncultured Candidatus Bathyarchaeia archaeon
CCCTCGCTGAGCTCGCCCCGCAGCCTCGCCGGCTGCAGGTTCGTCAGCACCACCAGGTGCTTGCCGAGGAGGTCGTTCCTGTCGGGGTAGTATGGCTTCAAGCCGGCGACTAGCCGCCTCTCCTCGCCGCCTAGGTCGATCTTCAGTATGTAGAGCTTGTCGCCGCTCGGGTGGTCCAGAACCTCTGTGACCTTGGCTACCTTCATGTTGAGGGCTCCGAGGTCCGTGGGGTTGAGAACATCGTATTCTCCGCCGCTGTGCTGGACTATTAGGTCGCATATCTCCCTGAGGGCGTTCTCCAGGTACATGCCGCTGGTCTCGCTGTTGCCCTGCACGTAGACCAGAAGATTCCGGGTGTCGAAACCTATCTTGGTATGCTGGCCCTGCTTGGCGTCGAGCCAGCAGAGCACATGCTTGTCATCCATCATGGCGAACTTGCCTGGAGGTATCTTCATCGGCTCGGCCTCCCCTAGGGGCACGTACACCTCGTCGCCCCTTGTCACCTTCAGCCCGACGCCTCCCACGACCCTGTCTAGGTCGTGGACGCCGACGCTGACCCGCCTCGTGGCTGCGACGACGTTGTAGGCGTCCACCACGGTGTTGATGGTGGGGAGCCTGCCGTTCTCCTTCACAAGGTTGATGAGGTGAACCACGGGGCTCTCGGCGTCCACCTTGAACCTCGTGTACACGTCGTTGTAGGCGTCGATGATGGGGTCGCCCTCGACGCTGAGGGCTTTGATCTCCTCCTCCGACTCCTTCTTGATTGTGTCCAGCTCCGCGGAGGACTTCCTGATCTGTACTCCCCGTACCACGGCTAGCTTTACATCGACGCCCATCTTCACCAGCTTGTCGTCTATGCTGAACTCGATCTTCCTGGTCTCCGCGGGCTCGGGGACCCTGAGCTCGATGGGCTCGATCTTCTTGAGCACTATCCCGGCTTTCCCTATCTCATGGTCCTCGACCACCTCGTCCAGGTTGCCCCAGTCGAGCCCGGGGAGGTTGAGCTGCGCCTCTATCTTCTCCGCGAACACCGGCATGATGGGCTTCATGAGTATGGTGAGGTTCTTGACGATGTTGACGCAGTCGGTGAGCACCCTACGCCCCTTCTCCGGGTCTGTCTTCACCAGCTCCCAGGGCTTGTTGTCCTGGAAGTACTTGTTCCCCATGCTGCTTATGGTGAGCATCTCGTTGACGGCGTCCCTGAAATCGAAGCCCGTGTAGTGGGCCTTAGCCGCCAAGCACCTCTCCCTCACTTCCTCCAGTAGCTCGGCGTCGCTGACCTTGCTGGACTTGCCGTCGTAGTACCTGTTGAGGAAGCTGAGGACCCGGTAGAACAGGTTGGCCAGGTTCGCGACGAGCTCGTTGTTTATCTTGCTCCTCAGGTTCTCCAGGTTCAGGTCGATGTCGCTCATGGTGTGGCTCAGGTTCGCTGCGTAGTAGTAGCGGAGCAGCTCGGGGTCCAGGTAATCCTTGAACTCCTCGGCCGTCAGGAAGGTGCCCCTGCTCTTGCTCATCTTCTCGCCGTTCACAGTGAGGAACCCGTGGACCACGACGTTGTCGGGGACGTGGAACCCGGCGCCGTGGAGCACCGCGGGCCAGAAGAGGAGGTGGAAGTATATGATGTCCTTGCCGATGAAGTGGATGATGGTGTTGTCCGGGCTCTGCCAGTAGTCGTC
>CAZCKR010000164.1:0-3265 GCA_964499305.1 uncultured Candidatus Bathyarchaeia archaeon
CTCTTATCCAAAAATAGTTGTAACTCCCCCCGGGCCGAAGGCGAGAAGACTCATCGAGAGAGACCAACAGATACTTTCACCCTCCCTCTCCCGCACAGCCCCCCTCGTAGGAGTGGAAACAGAAGGGGTGTGGGTCAAAGACATCGACGACAACATATACCTAGACTTCGGGTCAGGCATAGCGGTCGCCAACATAGGACACCGCCACCCAAAGGTCACCGAAGCGATCATTGAACAAGCACAGAAATGCGATCACGTAAACAGCTGCGACTACTTCACCGTCCCCCAGGTAGAGTTCGCCGAGAAACTCAGCCGAGTAATGCCCTGGAAGGGGTCGAAGCGCTTCTTCTACGGAAACAGCGGCTCCGAGACAGTCGAGTGCGCCATCAAGCTGGCTCGAGCCCACAGCAAACGACTATACTTCCTCGGCTATATACGGTCGTTCCACGGCAGAACCATGGGCTCCCTCGCCTTCACGTCAACAAGCAGCAAAGCGAGGAAACACTTTGGGCCCATGATGCCCGGAGCCGTCTTAGCCCCCTACCCTTACTGCTATCGTTGCCCCTTTAAACAAGAATATCCTGACTGCGGGCTATACTGTCTCGACTACATCAAGGAACACATCTTCAGGTTCGTCGTGACCCCAGAGGAAGTGGCGGGCCTGATCTTCGAGCCCCTCCTGGGAGCAGGCGGCTATGTCTCTCCGCCACAGGAATACTGGCCAAGGATCCGTGAATTATGTGACGAAAACGGCATTTTACTGATTGCAGATGAGATCCAGACGGGTTTCGGCAGGACCGGTAAGATGTGGGCATGTCAGCACTGGGATGTAGAGCCAGACATAATGTGCATGAGCAAGGCGATAGCCGCGGGCTTACCCATGGGGGTGTGCGCAGCCAAAGGCGAGGTGATGGACTGGGAGGAAGGCGCCCACGAAAACACTCTCGGCGGAAACCCGATAATCATATCGGCGGCCTCCGCGGTCATCGACGTGCTCACCGCCGACAGGCTCTGGGAGAACGCCGCAAAGATTGGAGGACACATCAAAAAACGCTTAACCGAGGCCCAGGACGAGTTAGAGATCATAGGCGACGTCCGCGGCAAAGGTCTAATGATCGGGTTGGAGCTGGTGAAAGACAGAGAAACAAAGGAGCCAGCGGTGGATGAACGAGATCAAGTCATCATAGACGCATTCAAGAAAGGGCTTCTTCTGTTGGCCGCAGGCCCATGCAGTATTAGAATGGCCCCGCCCCTCATACTCACGAAAGAACAAGCTGACAGCGGCTTAGACATACTGTTAGATGTACTAAAGAACGTGTAACTATCTAACTCTACCACTCATCCTCGATGAGGAGTACGCCGAAACAGGTCTGAACGTCTTCGAGGACTCTCTAGGACCCGAGGTGAAACCCGTCCAAAAAAGGGGTTAGAGCTGATCACAGCCCAGATTGAAGGCTGCCTCGTTGACCTTTACTGTTCTGGGGGGGACACGGTCCTTGACCGCTTCACGCAGGGACTCCGTCTCGAAGGGGAGTTTCCCGCTGGCGGCCAGAGTCCCTAGGAGCACGACGTTCATGGTTCGCTCGTTACCGGCCTTCACAGCCAGCTCCGTCGCGTCGAAAGACACCACCTTCCCCGAGAGCCTTCCTAACGCCTCGATCAGCAATGAGACGTCCGGGTAGGCGTCGGCCCCAATGTTCGCGTCCATGGACGGCACCGGGCGAGTGTTGGTGATGATCAAGGTCTCCTCGTTGGCGTACTTCAAGGCCAGTCGTAGAGTCTCGTTAGGCTCCAGGCCCAGAAGGACGTCCAGGGACCTGCTTGGACACAGGGGACCATAGACCATGTCACCGATCCTGACGTGGGAGTGCACCTTGCCTCCTCTCTGGGCGGCGCCGAAAGTCTCTCCGACCCTGACCTTGAAGCCCTGCTTGACGGCGGCCTCTGCCACTATGTGGCTTGCGAGGACGCTGCCCTGTCCACCGACGCCTGTCACGATCAGGTTGAACTCCTTCAAGTCTTTCACGTTGGTCACCATCCTAGAACTCTCCCTCCCCGACCTTGTCGTGTGCGTGGAACATGCAGACCTCCTCCTGTGCGCATAGGCCGCATCCTACGCAGAGAAGAGGGTCGATGAAAGCGACTCCTTTTCTGCCTGCTGCGTTGGTCTTTGACTCGTCGAATCCGATGGCGGGGCACCCGAGCCAGAGGCACATCTTGCAGCCTGTGCAGCTCTCGTTCACCACGTAGTGCGGCGCCTTCTGTCGTTGGCGACGGAGCTCACGGGAGCGCTGTAAGGCGCATACTCTTCGTGGGACTACCACGGAGGGGCCGCCCTCGTGTTCTAGGGCCTCCTTCATCGCGTCTATGGTCTCCTTCAGGTTGTAGGGGTCAACGGTCTTGACGTGTTGGACGCCTAAGGCCCTGCATATCTCCTCGATTGAGGGCGCCTCCGTGTCCTCGCCAAGCAGGGTCACCCCGGTGGAGGGGTTTGGTTGGTGGCCTGTCATGCAGGTCCAGTAGTTGTCGAGCACCAGGATCAGCTGCTCCGCCTTGTTGTAGACCGCGTTGGTTATCGGGGGGAGGTTGGTGTGGAAGAACGAGGAGTCGCCGAGCACGCTGACGATCTTGCCGTCCCTGTAGCCCACATGGTACTGTCCTTGGCTGAGCCCTGTCTCGCTCCCCATGACGTACAGCGTGTCCGTCATCTCGTAGGGGGTCACGGCCCTCCACCGGGTCGACTCGTCGGTGTCTTTCGCGTCGATGGGGGCCGCGGCGATCCCGTACCCGCTCATCTCGTAGCACCCTATGCCCGTGTTTATTATGTTCACCTTGTCCGCCGGCAGGGCCCTCTTGAGCGCCCAGAAGCTTCCGATGTGGGGGCAGCCGGCGCACCATGACGAGCTGCGTGCACACACCAGATCAGAAAGCTCCTCTCTCATGTCGGAATCTTCCCCAGATAGAGGCGGTTCAGCATCAAGGAACCTGGCAAGTACTGATACCACTTTATCCGGGTCTAGTTCGTCAACGACTGGCATGACGCCATCGGAGAGACGGCCAAGCACCTTGACGCTTTTACCGGAGTGATTAACGATTTCGTGTAGCTGCCTTTCAATCAGGGCTTCGCCCTCCTCGACGCAGAGAATAGTATCAACCTTATCGAGGAAACTCTTCACCATCTTCTTGGGGAGGGGGTAGGGTACCCCAAGCATCAGCAGGTGTACGCTGTCACGCTTCCCTAGCCTGTTCAACGCTTCCTGCACAT
>CAZCKR010000165.1:0-3258 GCA_964499305.1 uncultured Candidatus Bathyarchaeia archaeon
AATAGAAAAATATCTGCGCGCACGCGCACAGGTGTCGATATTCCTCTTGACCATCCAATAGTTGTTACGGTGCGCGCGCACGCCGGTGAAAAAGTTCGTGGAGTAACAATAAAATTGTCACTCACACGATGGCCTCAGTGTAACTCTGATTCATCACGGTTCAATCTAATGCCTTCACATCATCGGCCATGAAACCAAACGAGGGCCCCGCTTTTTACTTTATCGAAAACGGGGGCTACCCGATCCTGATCTCGGTGCCCGCGTCGTCCCGCCGCTTCTTACTGAACACGATCTCCAGGACGCCGTTGGTGTAGGTCGACTTGGCGGATTTCTCGTCCACCTCTTCGGGGAACTCCAGCTCCTTGTAGTACTTCCTCGTGGGGTTGTCGACGTTTATGGTGAGGCTGTGGTCCGTTGCCTTGAGCCTTATGTCCCTCTTCTCGACACCGGGGAGCTCCGCGACCACCTTCACGGTTTCGCCGTCCTCGATGACGTCTACGAGGGGCTCCCTGCGCTCCGTGAGATTCAGAGGGGCCTCGCCCTCTCCCGTGAGCCCGGGCTTTATGTTTCCGAACTCTCGTATGATGGGTTTGCCGTCTGGACCGATCTTGACGCTGTACCCGTAGACGAAGGGCCCGTACTCGCGGCGTACCGAGCCGTCCGGCAGCCGGCGTTCCCGGTACATGTCCTCGGGCATCGTGTTCTCCATATCCTTGAACGCCTCTGTCATCTCCTTCTCCATCTCCTCGATCATCCTGTCGATGTCACCGAAGATGCTTGACCTTCGGCCGAACCGCTTGAACCACTCGTCCCAAAACGACATTTCTCTTCATGAGATGAGAAAACGGTGCACGATATAAACCCTACACCTTAAGAGCGCCCAAACATGGTTATTCACAGACTTGACGATCCTCGTCTCGTACAGCGAGATAGCCCTAAAGGGAAGATACGTGCGGAGCCAGTTGGAAAAGCAGCTCGTGGGCCACATCAAGCACCAGCTAAAGAGAGCCGGGTACACCGACTCCGAGGTCACGCGGAGGTTCGGACGAATATACGTGGAAGGCGTCCCCGGGGAGGCCGCCGGCGTGGTCGCCAAGGTATTCGGCGTCGTGCACGCCATGCCATCCACCATGACAACCACCGATTTCGAGTCCGTGATAGAAGCCGTAGTCGAAGAGTCCAGGCGGACGCTGAGTGACGGAATAGGCTTCGCGGTGCGCCCCAGGGTAGTAGGCAGCCACCCCTACGGCAGCAGAGAGGTGGCCGTGGAGGCCGGCTCCCGAGTGCTGGAGGCACACAAGTTCAGGGTCCACGTCAACCTGGACGAGCCCGACGTCACCCTGTACGCTGAGGTGCGGGACAAGGCCGCATACGTGTACTCGTCCATAGTCCCCGGCGTCATGGGTCTGCCTTACGGCTCACAGGGTAGGGCCGTCTCCCTCTTCAGCGGGGGCATAGACAGCCCGGTGGCGGCTTGGATGATGATGAAACGCGGCCTAGAAGTGCACCCCCTATTCATGGACCAGACGCCTCACGTAGGGCCGAGCTACATCACGCGGGTCAAGGAGTCTTTCAGAGCCGTAGCCGAGTACGTCCCCATGGACGGCTTCAAACTGTTCTCATCCCCCATGGGGCCGGTGATGACGCGGATACTCGAGTCTCCAGAGCCCCGGTACACCTGCATAATGTGTAAACGCTCCATGTACAGGATCGCAGAGGCTTACGCAGAGGACAACGGCCTCAAGGCCGTGGTGACGGGGGAGAGCCTCGGCCAGGTGGCGAGCCAGACCATGGCGAACCTCTTCGTCCTGGACGACGCCGTATCTATCCCCGTCTTACGTCCGCTGATCGGCCTCGACAAGGTAGAGATAGAGGACATAGCCCGGACCGTCGGCACCTATAGCATCACCGCCCGGAAGGTTGAGGGCTGCACCGCCGTACCCCCCAACCCGGCGACCCGATCCAAGATCATGGTCATAAGCCGGCTGGAGGAGGAGCTTGGGCTGCCAAGCCTCTGCAGGGAGGCAGCCGCAGGCGTAGATACGCTGGACACGGTCTGACAGTAACACAGTTATACCTTCACACGCCCCCTTTCACGGGATAGAGACTATGTCGAAGATGCGAAGGGAGGCATTACAGAACTCCGAGGAGATCGACTTCACCGAGGAGAAGGAGCAGTGGAACGAGTACAAGCTAGCCGACGGTACCACCCTCAAGGTGAAGCTCGTGCTAAGGGGCGTCAAACGCCTCAGACGCTACGAGCCCGACGGCACACCCATCTACGTCATCAACAGCATAAACGTCGTAAGGGCTGTGGACGTGCCCCCGGAGCTCAAGGAGAAGCCCAAGAAGCCCGAGGTATCACCCGTATAGGTGCCGAGAGTTGAAGCTGGAGCTGGTTGCCCACACCCCCAACGTGGAAACCATGATAGCGACCAGCATGCTCACCACCACCAGCGGAGTCCAGCCCAGCACACTCTACGACAGGCTCCTCAGTAAACCCGAGAAGGTCAGGGAGGTAGTGGGTCGAGCCGAGGTCCAGCACGGGAACATACTGGAACACAACCGCCTGGTCTGGATGCTGGAGGCCACAGGCGACGAGGTGCTGGAAGCCACCCTGGACACGAGGTTCCTGACATTCACGAGGCTAGGAGAGACACGTTGGCTGGTCAGCGGTAACCTGCGCGCCGTCGTCGAGTACGCCCAGCAGAGGAAGACGCCGCTCACAGACGCCCTCGTGGCCTCCGTCAAAGCCGTCGCGCCCAACATACACAGGTTCCTGGAGGACAGGAAGAGGTGAAAGCCCGGCTCCTAGCCCACACCCAGTACGAAGAGCTCAGAGACCGTTTCCCTGAGCTCGACTCGAGGCAGCTACTGCCCCACCTCGCCTACACCTTCGCCGTCGAGAAGATAAGCAGGGCGTGCAGCCACCAGCTGATAAGGCACAGAGTCGCTTCCTTCAGCCAGCAAAGCCAACGATACATCACAGTGAGGAGGCTCAACGAGCGCGTAGTGAAGCCGCCCACCGTGGTCGACTCAGAGACGTTTGAGTTCGATGAGCTTGTGGAGAAGGCCAGCGAGGCGTACCAGAAGCTGGTGGAGTCCGGAGTACCCCGGGAGGACGCCCGTTTCGTGCTCCCCAACGCCACCGAGACGAGCCTCCTCATGACGATGGACGGCGCCGCGTTGTTCCACTTCTTCGGGCTGCGCTGCTGCAACAGGGCCCAGTGGGAGATAAGACGCCTCGCCGACGCCATG
>CAZCKR010000166.1:0-1365 GCA_964499305.1 uncultured Candidatus Bathyarchaeia archaeon
GCCTTGTCCACGCCCAGTATCTTCCGGGCCACCTGCGCCATGGGGTGGCTCCGGGTGGCGCCTCCGACGAGGCCGACGGCCATGGGGAGAGTCATCTCGCCTACAAGGTCACCGTTCTCGTCCTTGCTCCACCTGCTCATGCTCCTGTACTGGCCGTGTCTCACGGCGTAGGCGTGGGCGCCCGCCTCGATGGCTCGGTGGTCCTGAGCGAAGGCTAGGGCCACGGCGGCGACGCCGTTCATGATGCCCTTGTTGTGGGTGGCCGCCCTGTAAGGGTCGGCGTCTGCGAAAGCCCAAGCCGAGACTATGTTATCCACTGCCTTCTCGCCGCCGATGTCTTCCTGTTTCACCTTTCCTTTGACTGTGATTAGCCTCCTGTCGGCTAGGTTGCTTATGATCCTGAGCAGCGTCCTTCCTCCCGCGAGCTCGGCTATGGTGGGTGCGAGCGCCTCGGCCATGGTGTTGACGGCGTTGGCGCCCATGGCGTCCCTGCAGTCCACGAGGAGGTGAACGATGAGCATGGGGCCATCCTCGGTTTCGATGGGTCTCAGCACGACGTCTTTGGCTCCTCCACCGAACCTGACCAGCACAGGGTCCAGCTCGTTGGCGGACTCGATGAGCGTCTCCTTGTTGTCTTCTATGGCCTTCAAGGCGGCGTCCATGTCCGGTATGTCGAGCACCTGAATCTGGCCTATCATGACGGGGTCCGTGGCTTCGGCCTCGATGCCGGGGCCATCCCTCATCAGGCGGGCCATGTTGCTGGCCGCGGCAACGACGCTGGGCTCCTCACCGGCCATGGGCACCAAGTAGTCGCTGCCGTCGACTCGGAAGTTGACTGCTACGCTGAAGGGGTAAGCTATTGTGCCGATGACGTTCTCCGTCATCCTGTCGGCTGCCTCCATGGTGAGGCCGCCCCTGGACTTGAGGGTCTCCACCTCTTCCGGCGTGAGGCCCACCTTCTCTGCTATGATGCTGATTCTTTCCTCGATGGGCTTCTTGTAGAATCCTGATATACGGCTCGAGAATTCAGAGGACAAATGATCTACCTCGTTTTCGGTTCATTGAACCAATCAGAGGATATAACGGTTTCGCGGAGCCCTAGACTGTTTATATTGAGGAGCCCCCAAGGGGTTAATGGGTGTCCATGGATAAAGCATTGGTTCTATTAACCATTGAGCCGGGGATGGGAACAGAAGTGCTTGAGAGGCTGACGAAGATAGATGGGGTGGTTGAGGCGCACTTCCTCTACGGGCCGTACGACGCATACGTGATCATCGAAGGCGAGAACACCACTGTGCTGCACGACATAATAATAGAAAACATCAGACAAGTCGAGGGAATCAACACCACCATGACCTGCTTCGT
>CAZCKR010000166.1:1465-3204 GCA_964499305.1 uncultured Candidatus Bathyarchaeia archaeon
ACCATGGTGCTGGCTGAAGACGGCAAGCCCATAAGCAGCACCAGGGTCCGAAGACAGGAAGTGGACCGCTACGGACGCCTGATCGGCTAGGTCAGACACTTCATCAGGTTCTCGTAAGTCATGTTGCCGCCGCTGAGTATCAGGCCCACCTTCTTGCCCTTCAACTGGTCCCTGATCTTCGTGGCAGCAGCCAGAGGGGCGGCTCCGGCGCCCTCGGCGACCGTGTGCGCCTTCGCCACGTAGGTCTTTATGGCTTCCTTTATCTCGTCCTCCGAGACGAGGATGAAGTCGTCCACGAGGTCTCTCAGCATCCTGGTCGGCAGCTCGAACGCCTGCCTCGTCGCGAGGCCGTCCGCTATGGTCTTCGCGGAGTCAGTCGACTCCAGTCTCCCGCTCTTCCAGCTCCTGTAGACGCTGGGCGCGTTCTCGGCCTGGACGGCGACCACCTTGGTCCCGGGGCACAACGCCTTGTATACGAGGCCGACGCCTGCGCAGTTGGTGCCCGCCCCGACCGGGCTGAACACGTAGTCCAGGTCGGGCTGGTCCTCGATCATCTCCAGCGCCATGGTGCCCACGCCGGCGATGAGGAGGGGCTCGTTGCCGCTGTGGATGTACCTGTAGCCGTGCTCCTCGGCGAGCCGCTCGGCGTTAAGCCTGGCTTCGTCGAAGTCCCTGCCGTGCTCGACGATCTCGGCGCCGTAGCTCCGTATGCCCGCGACCTTGGTGGGGTTGGCGCCGTCCTGGACGCACACGACGGCCTTGACGCCGAAAATCTTGCCGGCGAGGGCGATGCTCTGGCCGTGGTTGCCTGTGCTGGCCGTGATGACCCCCCGCTCCTTCTCCTGCTCTGGGAGCTGGCTGACTAGGTTGATACCTCCCCTGATCTTGAAGGCCCCCGTGGGGTGGTGGTTCTCGTGCTTTACGTATGCCTCGCAGCCCAGGTACTCGCTCAGGGTCGGGTAGGTCTGGAAGGGCGTCTTGAGGAGGTAAGGCCTTATCCTGTTACGCGCCAGGATGACGTCCTTTAGGGTTGGTGCTTCCATGGGTGAACCCAGAGACGCCTATGCTTTTAGCACTTTCAGTCGCGTCCCACCTTGAAGGCGGTGGATAACGGTTTTAACCAAACACGGCTCCGTGGCTCACATGGGATACACGGGCTCCGCCTTGTTGCCTCTTCACGGAGGGAAGGCGCCTAGGTGGCTGTTCAGCCGCATGGTGCAGATGGCGGAGTGCATCGTGGACATCATGATAGACGAGTACGGGCGCAGGGGGCTCCTGGAGCGGCTGAGCGACCCCTGGTTCTTCCAGAGCCTGAGCTGCGTACTGGGCTACGACTGGCACAGCAGTGGCACCACAACCGTGACCTGCGGCGCCCTCAAGGAGGCCATGGACAGGGAGAACATGGGGGTCACGGTGTGCGGCGGCAAAGGCAGGACCAGCCTCAGGACGCCAAAGGAGATACGTGAGACGGGGCAGGTCTTCGGCCTCAGCGGCTGGAAGGTTGAAGGCCTCGTGTACGCCAGCAGGATGGCCGCCAAGGTCGACAACAGCCTCGTACAGGACGGGTACCAGCTCTACCACCACTGCCTCATGTTCACGGAGGACGGGGACTGGATCGTCGTCCAGCAGGGGATAAACGAGGAGGTGGCCAACGCGAGGCGTTACCACTGGGGCCTCGACCACAGAGGCTTCATCGTGGAGCCCCAGGGAGCCATACTCTGCGAGACCCGCCTAGACAA
>CAZCKR010000167.1:0-1322 GCA_964499305.1 uncultured Candidatus Bathyarchaeia archaeon
GTCACTGGATGGCCCTGTCAGTCTTAGACGGATCACCCGAACCTCGTCCATCTCTGCGGCCTCCATCTGCCTCACCGGCTAAGTCACAGCCTTATCCTTATAATAAGAACCCGGATGAACGCAGCGAAACCATCGTTCCACGTAGATATGGCCCTCCCGAGACTCCGGGTCTGCACGGTTTAACAGCCATAATATAGATGACCGGTATGGACGGGGAGAGGCTGGAGATGAGGATCTAGATCAGCTTCACGAGCTTCCCCGCTCTACCCACGTTGAGCTGAAGTATCCCCCTGTACGACGAAACGTACCCGTTCTCGACGCGTAACCGGTCGCCGACCCCCACCTGCTTTATCTGCTCGTTCCAAAGGGTGAGGAGGACCCTACCGGAGGCGTCCACAATCCCGGCCTCGGTCACCGACAGGGTCTCGCCTCGCCTCCTCGACCGAACCATCCGGGCCATGGCCTTCTCCTCTATCTCCCCTTCCACTGTGACGTTCCTCATTCCGTCCCTCAGCTCGCCGATGGCGTGGAAGCTGACGCCCTCGCCCAGCTCCTTCTGGTACCAGCGACCCTTGCCTTCCGCCTCAACCGTCCATCCCACCTGAGCGAAGCCCAGCTTCTCGTAGAAGCTCGTAGTCCTGGTGTTCCACTCCGGTGTGTCCAGGGTCCAGAGCTTGACGTCCGGGTAGAGCAACATGACCAGCTCCATGGCCTTGAGGCCTATGCCCTGTCGCTGGCTCTCGGGGTCCACGAATATCCTTACGATCGCCCTATGGCCCTCGCCGTGGTGCGCCGTCATGACGCCGCCGACGGTGTAGTCGTCCAGCGTTATCCTGTAGTAGTCGAAGTACTCCATATAGCGTACTTGGTCTTTATACGAGTCGTAGCCACGGGGCCCGCCCGGCGCCTTGGCCCCCACCTCTACGTCGCTCTCGAACGCCCGTTTGGATATGTCGGCGAGGAGGTAGGCGTCGTCCTCGACGGCCTCAACGAGGCTCACTCTATCTTCAATCGACAAATTGGTACACCATGTATTACGCGGGCTAGATGAAAAGCGTTGGCGAGCGGCTCGCATCATTATTATACCGCCGGGCTCTGATACGCGTACAAGTGGTTGAGATGGAAGACAGCTCAAGGCGGGGCGTGAGGGTCAGGCGTGTGGAACAGCCTCCCTACGTCGTGGACGAGCCACGGATAGAACGGTATGACCAGGTGAACCTCATATTCAACAGGATAGGCAACGACCCGAGCTGGGACTGCTACCTCCACGACGAGGAGGAGGTCGGCCTCCAGAGCATCCGTGAGGCGAAGCCAGGGTACGA
>CAZCKR010000167.1:1422-3188 GCA_964499305.1 uncultured Candidatus Bathyarchaeia archaeon
CTGGAGCTGCCTGAGGGCGTGAGGTACGCCGTGGTCATGGCGGTGGAGATGGACGAGCTGGGCATAGCCACGAGCCCTGAGGCACCCGCGGCCGCCGCCACCGGCGTCGGGTACAGCAGGCTCGCGTTCATAGCGTCGTCGCTGTCCGAGTTCATCAGGAACCTAGGCTACGCGGCTGTCCCCGCCTCTAACGGCGTCGGCCTCAGCGTGCCCCTGGCGGTGGACGCGGGGCTCGGCGAGCTCGGCAGGAACGGGCTGCTCATCACCCCCGAGTACGGGCCCCGGATACGCCTCTGCAAGGTGTACACCGACCTCCCGCTTGAGACGGACAAGCCTATCGAGTTCGGCGTACACGAGTTCTGCAGGACCTGCAAGAAGTGCGCCGAGGCCTGCGAGGTGGAGGCCATAAGCTTCGAGGATGAGCCGAGCTACGATGGGGTCTGTAAGAGCAGCAGCCCCGGCGCCTTGAAGTGGGCGATCGATGGCGAGAAGTGCTACGGGTACTGGTGCGAAAACGGCACCGACTGCAGCACATGCATCAGCGTCTGCCCCTACAACACGGGGCGGACGGAGGCCCACGCAGACGAGTTCTGGGCGAGCCCGTGACCTGCTGCGGGTCAGATCTGAATTTTTTTTAGACGAGTTCTCCATGGGCCACCATGGCGCATCTGCCGCCGACGTTGACCTCTATCTCGTCGTCGCCTCTCTGGGCGGCTCTCAGGTAGATGAGGCTGGGGCGGCCGATCTCGGCGCCTTGCTCGACCCTCACGTCTATGGTGTCTGCGTCGAGGTACCTGTGTTTGACGAGGTAGCCGGCGAGGCAGCCGTTGGCGCTGCCTGTGGCGGGGTCCTCGGTGAAGGTGGTGATCATCCTGCATTTGAGGTGGTTGTCTGGGTTCATGGGTTCCCGGCAGAACATGTGGGGCCACTTGGCGTCGGTGTCTCTGGTGTAGGTCTTCAGCTTCTCAGCGTCTAGCTTGACCTGCTTCAATGCGTCGCCGTCTCTGAGCGGTATCATGAAGAAGGGGACCCCGGTGCTCACCTCCTGGACGGGGTAGTCTGGGTCGATGTCCTCGGTTTTGAGGCCGATCATCTCGGCGATGGGCTTCGGGGGGTGTGTTCTGCCGAAGACGGGGTTGAGCTGTCTCATCCAGAGGACGTCTGGCTCGCCGTCCACGTAGCTGAAGGTGACGGGGATCATGCCGGCTTCGAGGTCGAGGGTCAGTGACGGTGTCTCCTCCTGGATGATGGTCTGCTGGATGACGTAGGCGGTGCCCAGCGTGGGGTGGCCCGCGAAGGGGAGCTCTGACTCGGGTGTGAATATCCTGACCTTGTAGACGTGGCGTTTCGTGTCTACGGCGGTGATGAACGTGGATTCGCTGTAGTTCATCTCCTTGGCTATCCTCTGCATGAGGTCGGGGGAGACGCCTTCCTCGTCCCTGAATACGGCGAGCTGGTTGCCCTGGAGCTTCTCCTCCGCGAAGACGTCCACGATGTGGAAAGGTAGTTTCAATTTGATCAGGAAGGAATACACGGCGGGGTTAATTTAACTAACCATGGACGGATACTACGTGTAATAGAAAATTTTGGGGGCCCCCTCCGGGGCCTGAGCTATTTCTTGGCCTCCGCGCTCCTCTCCAAGGACTTCTTTATGTTGGGGATCTTGTTGTTCTGGACGTTGGTCCTCACGTAGGGGCTGTCGTAGACGTCGTCCCTGTTGTAGAGGGCCACCGCCTGGTTGAGCCTCTGCTCCACCTGGTCGATGA
>CAZCKR010000168.1:0-3185 GCA_964499305.1 uncultured Candidatus Bathyarchaeia archaeon
GCCTGTTTCCAGTGACGGGTTGGTCAGGAGTAGAAGGTGATTACGTCCTCGTCCATTGGGGGGTGTGTGAGCCTCACCTTTTGGCCTCCGAACCTGACGCTGCGGCCCCATATGCGGGTGTACCGTAGCTGGTCCTTAAGCCTCCTGTGGACCTTGTCGGCGACGTCCTCCACGGTGGCCCCGTTCCTTATTATCATGGGCTCGTCGTAGTCGGGTTCCTCGCCCTTTGGCCTCATGTACACCCTTATGAACTCTAGCTTCCTGTATATCTGGTCCTTGAGCTGGTCCAGGTTGACGTCGTTGTCGGCGCTTATGGGCAGGAACTCGAACCCCGTCGACTCTTTGAGGTCGGCCAAGTAGCTCTTGTCCACCATGTCGATCTTGTTGACCACTGTGAGAGTGGGGACGTAGACCCTGTTCTTCATGAGGACGTCGATGAGCTGGTCGTAGGTTATGTCCTGGCGTATGGTGACGTGGGCGTTGGGCTGTCCGTATTCCCGGAGGACCTGCTTCACGCCCTCCTCGTCCACGTGGGTTACGCCCGCCAAGTCGGTTACGGTGACGCCGCCCGAGGACCGCTTCTTCACGGTGACCCTGGGCCGGGCCTCGTCCGGCCTTATCCCTATGGCGCGGACCTCGTCCAGCAGCAGCTCCCTGGCGTCTGGGTTGAACACGTCCAGCATCACCAGTATCAGTTCGGCGCTTCTGGTGGCGGATAGCACCCGTTTCCCCAGGCCCTTGCCCTCGGAGGCGCCCTTGATGATGCCGGGGATGTCCAGGACCTGTATCCTAGCCCCTTTGTGGTTGAGTATGCCTGGTATGACTGTGAGGGTGGTGAAGTCGTAGGCGGCCACCTTGCTGTTGCTCCCCGTGAGGTGGTTCAGGAGCGTGGACTTGCCGACGCTGGGGAGCCCGAGGAGCACCACGGTGGCGTCCCCGTGTTTCTTGACGCTGTAGCCGTCGCCGACGGCGCCTCTCTTTGACGTCTGCTCCTCCAGTTGATGCCTCAGCTTCGCGAGTCTGGCCTTGAGTACCCCGAGGTGCCGCTCTGTGGCCTTGTTGATCTGGGTGCGGCGCATCTCCTCCTCGATCTGCTTTATCTTCTCGGGTATACCCATAAGGGGAAGAGGGCTGCGGCGTACAAGAAAAACGTTGCTTCATAACACCTGCTTTTACTTCATAATGATGGGGATTACATAGGAGATGGCTATGTTCAGTTGAAGCTTAACTAAGCTTGTGCTGAACAACCGTGATTAGAGCACTAAACATTTATCATTGTTCCATGTAACTAGGAACAAGCCGAGCCCCAGAAATTTTTTTCTCATATTACAAGTAACATGACACAAGACCAACCCAAAAAACGCCTAATCCACGATACACGGAACATTGACTATCCATCTACCTAGATAGCTTCCTCCCTAGCCTGTAAGCCTCCTCCAGCTTCCCGGGCAGCTCCTCGATGGGGATGTCCTTCCTCGTCTCGGGGTCGTACGTCCTACACACCAACGTATGAAGCTCAACATCGAAGTAAGGGCAAATCCTCTCGAACATACCCACAGCAGACTCGCAGTGATGCCTATAGGTGACGATCACGGCGAAGACCTTGCCCCCGAAGCCACTCCAAGCCAACGCCTCCATCCTATCCTGCACCGTCTTCATCTGCGCCGTCAGGTACCCCCAGTACATGGGCGTCGCCCACACCACCAGATCCGCCGCCCTATACGCCTCGTATACCCCCGTCATGTCGTCCAGGATGACGCAGTCGTGCGGCGGCTCAGCGCAGCCCAGGCAGCCCTGGCACGGACGTATCTCCAGCTCGTTCAAGTAGAAGTGAGTCACCTCGTGCACACCCGACTCGGATAGCCCCCTAAGGAAATGCTCGACGAGGGTATCCGAGTTCCTCCCCCGCCGGGGGCTCCCGTGCAGCACCACAGCCTTCATGCACCAACCAATGTCACAAGGCATAAATATCGGTTTACACGGCCCACTACGTATTCTCCAGCACCCAACCATAGCCCCATGGATTTATCTTGACAGCCACCCAAAAATAGTCCATGAACCACAAACAAGCCATAAGCAGACGCATCGACCAGCACAGAGACGAGCTCATCGACGTCAGCACACGCATCCACCGGGAGCCCGAGCTGGGCCACCAGGAACACAAGGCCAGCAGGCTCCTCACCGAGAGGCTCAAGACACACGGCTACGAGACCAGGCTCGGCGTCTCCGGCATGGACACCGCGTTCACCGCCACCATCAAGGGACGCGGCGCAGGCCCCAACATAGGCATACTTGCCGAGTACGACGCCCTCCCCGCCATAGGCCACGCCTGCGGCCACAACCTCATCGCCACAGCCGCCCTGGCAGCCGCCGTCGGCCTCACCGCCGTCATAGGCGAACTCGACGGCACAGTCACCGTCTACGGCACCCCAGCCGAGGAAGGCGTCGTCCAGAACGCCGGCGGCAAAGTAGTCATGCTCGACGAGATAGCCAAAGCCGACGCCGCCCTCATGACCCACCCAGGCTCAGCGTGGGGCAGCCACAGCGCCACAAACGCCCGTGAGAGCTTCCTCGTCGAGTTCCACGGCAGAAGCAGCCACGCCGGCGCAGCACCAGAGAAAGCCGTAAACGCCCTCGAAGGCGTCCTCCTCACCTTCCAAGGCATCAACGCCCTCCGCCAACACATCGAGAGCGACGTACGCATCCACGGCATAATCAAACGCGGCGGCGACAGCCCCAACACCATACCCGACTACGCGTCCGCCCACCTATACGTCAGAGCCCCCACCATGCCCAGGCTAGAAGAAAACTACGCTAAGGTCAAGAACATAGTCAAGGGAGCCGAGCTAGCCACCGGAGCCAAGAGCAGGATCACCCGGGTAGCCAACACCTACGCCAACAAGCTCCCCAACAAGACCCTCAGCGACCTCTACAGACAAAACATAGCCATCGAAGGCATAGAGTACTCCGAGGAGACCGAGCCCACCAGAAGCGGAGCCAGCACAGACTTCGGCAACGTCAGCCAACTCATGCCCGCCCTCAGCGCCCACGTCAACATCGGCGACGTCGTCCTCCACAGCCCAGACGGAGCAGAGATGACAGCCACACCCCACGCCCACGAAGCCACAATAAAAGCCGCCAAGGCCCTGGCGTACACCGCTCATGACCTCATCACCCAGCCCCAG
>CAZCKR010000169.1:0-3178 GCA_964499305.1 uncultured Candidatus Bathyarchaeia archaeon
CTGGGTTCGGCGGTCGCCATACTGTACTGGGACATGGAGACCAAGATGCCGCCCCGGGCCGTGGAGCTGAAGAGCCAGCAGCTCGCCATGCTCCAGAAGATTGGGCACCAGATGCTCACCGACCCCGAGAACGGGAAGACGCTGGACGCCATCGAAGAGCACAAGGACTACGGCTCCCTGAGCCAGCTGGAGAAGCGGAACGTCTACCTCGCACGGAGGTCGTACGACGAGGCCACGAAGATACCCGAGGAGCTGGTCGTCGAATTGTCGAAGCAGTCCACCGTGGGCGTCAACGTGTGGAAGAAGGCGAAGGCGGCCAAGGATTGGAACATGTTCAAACCCGAGCTCGAGAAGATGAAGGCTCTGAAGGACCGTGAAGCGGAGATACTCATGGAGGTCAAGGGAGCCAAGACCCCCTACGACGCGCTCATCGACACCTTCGAACCCAAGATGACGGCGGACAACATAACCAGAATCTTCGACGAGATGAGGAAGGGACTCAGGAAGGTAATGGACAGAGTGATGGCGCAGGGGAAGCCCGACGTCGAGTTCCTGAGACGCCCAGTAACCGCCTCGATCCAGGAGAAGATAGGGGAGAGCATCGCAGAGTTCATCCAGTACGACATAAAGTCGGATAAATCCGGGGGCAGGATCGACACCACGGAGCATCCCTTCACCACGGGCTACTACACGGACGTCAGGATCACCACCCACTACCACGAAGACAGGTTCGAGTCAAGCATCTTCAGCATACTCCACGAGGGCGGCCACGCCCTCTACGAGCAGGGGCTCCCCATGGACTGGATGTACCAGCCAGTCGGCGGCGGCGCCAGCTACGGCATCCACGAGTCCATGAGCAGATTCATAGAGAACATGGTGGGAAAGAGCCCCGCGTTCTGGACCTACTACCTACCCGTGATGAAGAAAATCACAGGCGAGACATTCAAGGACGTGTCACACGAACAGATGCTCCGCGCCGTCAACTACGTGACCCCCAGCAAGATCAGGATCGAGGCAGACGAGGTCACGTACGGGCTCCACATAGTGATAAGGTTCGAGATCGAGCGGGACCTGTTCAGCGGCAAGCTAGACATAGGCGAACTGCCCCAAGCATGGAACCAGAAGTACGAGGACTACCTCGGCGTCGAGATAGAGCACGACAGCGAGGGCGTGATGCAGGACACTCACTGGGCGGGCGGCAGCTTCGGTTACTTCCCAAGCTACGCCCTGGGCAACATCTACGACGGAGTATGGCTCACCAAACTCGACAAGGACCTCCCAGACTGGCGGGACCAGATACAGGCCGGCAGCTTCAAGGAGACCAAGCAGTGGCTCACCGACAACGTCTACGGCTACGGCAACCTCTACGACCCCGAGGACCTGGTGAAGGAGGTCACCGGGAAGGGGTTAATCGTGAAGCCGTTCATCGACTATTTGGACGCCAAGTTCGGCGCCATCTACGGCTACTAGCCAACCTCCTTCCTCACCAGTTCGTAGAGACTTCAAGCAGCCCAAGGCGCCTCACCATAGTTTCATTATTATTATGCCCTTACGTCTTTTCCATCCACGATGAGCCTCCCCGAGGAGTTCAGGGCGTCCTACCGTAGACAGAAGTACGGGCTTGTGGGCGCCCACAGCGCCGTGAAGACGTGCCACTGGCAGAGGCGCAGCCTCAACACCATGGGAGCGGAGAACTGCTACAAGAACAGGTTCTACGGGATACCGACGCACCGCTGCCTCCAGATGACGCCGAGCCTCGGCCACTGCACCCAGAGCTGCCTCTTCTGCTGGAGGGCTACCCCCGAGACGCTGGGAGTATCGTGGGACCAGACACAGCCCATACAGGACCCCGAGGACCCGGAGACGATAATCGAGGGATGCCTCAGGGAGAACCGTAGACTGCTGAGCGGCTTCGGCGGCAACCCCAACGTGAGTGAGGAGATGCTGCGCGAGGCTAAGAACCCGGTCCACGCCGCCATCAGCCTCGAAGGCGAGCCCACGCTGTACCCGAGGCTGGGCGAACTCGTCGAAGCGTTCTACGGTAGGGGATTCAAGTCGGTATTCATAGTAACCAACGGCACGAGGCCGGACGTGCTGGGCAGCCTCGGAGTCGAACCGACGCAGCTATACGTCAGCCTCTGCGCCCCCGACGAGGAGACCTACAGGAGGACGTGTAGGCCGACCTCGTCGACCCTGTGGGGCAGGGTGATGGAGACCCTTGAGCTGCTCGACAGCTTCAGCTGCCCCACGGTGCTCCGCCACACATTGGTCCCGAAGCTGAACATGCGTAACCCGGAGGGCTACGCGAGGCTCGCCGAGCGGGCCAACGCCACATACATGGAGCCGAAAGCCGCGATGAGCGTCGGGGCGGCCAGAGAAAGGTTCGGCTACGACGAGATGGCCTGGTTCGAGGACATCCAGCGGTTCGCGGAGGAGCTCGCCGCCGCGTCAAGCTACGACATAGTCGATGAACACAGGCGGAGCAGCATAGTCCTGCTGAGTAGACTCGAGAAGCCCATCAGGCTCTACTGACAACCATTATTAGCCGCCGCAATCGATAGGGTTCAGTATGATCGATAAGATAGGGGTAAAGATGACCATCAGGGAGCTGGTGGCGTATAGAGAGCTGAACCCCGGGGAGAACGAGATCACGGAGTGCGCCAAGCTCAACAGCGAGCTCTACACGAAGGGGGCCCGGCCCAAGGACCCGACGATGGTTCTCTTCTACGACCCCAAGGACGAGCCCGGGTGCAGGCGGGAGGTGCTGATCCCCGTCGATAGGGAGGTGGAGGGCGTGGACACCAAGATGATGCCCGAGATCAAGGTGGCCTTCCTCGTGTTCATAGGAACCGCGAACCCCGTGGAGTACTATTATGGGAAGCTGTACGAGTACATCGAGGCGCAGGGACTGAAGCCGGGATCCGAGATGTGCAGCGTCGAGGCCGTGTATCAGCCCGACGAGTACGGGCTCAGCTACGGCAGCTTCATAGACGAGGACACGCCGGAGCACTGGCGGACCGAGATCATGATCCCGGTCGAGGAGTAAACGTTTTTTATGTCCACGCTCACCTTGTTTGCTCGCGCGACCGTGGTCTAGCGGTTAGGATTTTGGCCTTCCAAGCCAACGACCCGGGTTCAAATCCCGGCGGTCGCACCAACCGCCACCGAAACCGATTAT
>CAZCKR010000170.1:0-3156 GCA_964499305.1 uncultured Candidatus Bathyarchaeia archaeon
CGAATCCTTTGCTCTGGGGCTGGAGCCGCAGGCGGTGACTATCAGGTTCATCATGGATACCGATGCCTCACGCAGGTCCACGGCGCCGGTTAACGCCACATTGACGTCTCCGTCGTCTATCTCGATGCCCTCGATCTCCTTGACGGACTTTATGATGCCCTGCGTCAACAGGTAACCCGCCGCGAGCTCCTCCCTCAACTCCGGGGTCGCGATCAGTGTGACATGGTACTCATCGTTGACGAAGATGCACACCGGCTCGTCGAGGGCGAGCTCCTCCACGGCGTCCCCCGCCTCCGGATGCTCCCCGAGGCTTATGGATCGTATCTTTCTGCCCTCTGTCACCATATGTTTCACCTAGTCTCCGTTGACCCACTCTCCGCCGAGCATGGTCCTCTCGACTTTGAGGTCGAGTATCTTCTCCTCGGGCTGGGTCAATGGGTCCCTGTTCCACACGACGAGGTCCGCGTACTTGCCCTTCTTCAGGCTCCCAATTTTTTTCTCCCAGAACATGCAGTACGCGCTGTTCCACGTATAGGTCCGCAGGGCGTCCATGACGCCGATGCACTCGTCCGTGCCGAAAGGCTGGTCGCCGTAGACGCCCGCCCTGGGGCGCCGAGTAACGGCGGCGTGGATGCCGTAGACGGGGTCGGTTAGGCAAGTGTTCCAGTCGCAGCCGTTCCCCACGACTACCCCGCGGTCCATCAGGGTTCGCATGGGTATGAGCCGCCTGCTCCTGTGGGGGCCGAAGTTGCCTGCATAGGTGTCTCCGATGAAGTAGAGGTAGGCGCTGGTGGCCTCTACCACGATGTTGTTTCCCATCGCCGTCTCTTTCCGCAGCGCGTGGTCGGTGGGCAGGTTGTTGTGGATGACGCTGTGCCTGCAGTCGGCTCTGGGGTGATCAATGATCGCGGCCTCGATGGCCTTCAGGTACTCGTCGATGGTTCTGTCGCCGACGCAGTGGGCTCCTATCTGGAAGCCGGCCCTGTGGATTACTCTGCATATCTCGGGGTAGGTTTGGGGCTCGGGGACGATGGGTCCACCGTAGTTGCCCTCGTCTACCCTGGTGTACTCCCTGTTCCATGGCTCGTAGAGCCACGCCGTCCGGTTGCCGCCGCTGCCGTCGAAGCTGCACTTCACTGCGCCGATGTAGAGCACGTCGTCGCCACCCGGCTTGTACTTGGACACAGCCTCTTTGGCTAGCTCTATGCTGGTGCGGCCGTTGTGGATGCCCACCATGATGTAGCTCCGTATCCTCAGCTCGCCGCGGCTGTGCAGGTTCCTGTAGGCTTGGATCATGGTGTCGGTGGCTCCAGCCTCCTTCTGCGCCGTCACGCCCACACTGAACAGCATGTCTTGGGCCTTGAGTATCGCCTCCTCGCACTCCTCCACCGAGTAGTCGCGGCTCAGCAACCTCATACTGTACGCCAGATCGTTGATGCTGAGGAGCCCGTCGTAGTCTTCTGCGCACTCGTGCCCCACGAGGCTGTGGGCGCAGGTGTTCGCCACCTGGTAGGGGGTCTGCGCGTCCAGTATCACCGGGTGCCTAGGGCTCACAGGGTCCAAGTCTAGCCTCGTGGGGGCCCGCCGCTCCTCCAGCAGCGCCTCGTCCCAGCCCACCCCCCTTATCCACGTCCCCTCGGGCTTGGAGTCCGCGGCCTCCTTAACCAACGTCTTGATGTCCTCTATGCTCTTCACCGCGGGGTACCTGAGGTCTAGGACGAGCCCGCTGAACCCGTACTCGACGGTATGGTTGTGGCTGTCGACGAAACCCGGCGACACAGCCTTCCCGGCGAGGTCGATCACCTCGGTGCCGGAGGCAACGAGCCCCTTCGCTTCCTCGGCTGAGCCTACGTATGTTATCCTGTCCCCTGTTACGGCTAGGGCCTGCTCTACGGCGTCGCCGCTGTCCACCGTTATTATCCTGCCGCCTAGGAGCACCTTGTCGGCCTTCACTTGCCGTACTGCTCCTTGATCTCCCGCCACCTGAAGCAGCTGGTGAGGTGGTCGTTGACCATGCCCACGCTCTGCATGTAGGCGTACATGATGGTGGGGCCCACGAAGCTGAACCCACGCCTCTTCAGGTCCTTGCTTATCCTCTTGGAGAGGTCCGTCTCGGAGGTCATCTCCTTCCAGCCAGTGAACTCGTTCATGATGGGCCTGTGGTCGACGTAGGCCCAGAGGTACTCGTCGAAGCTCCCGTGCTCCTCCTGCACCCTCAGGAAGGCTCTGGCGTTGGCGACGTGGCTCACGATCTTGCGCCTGTTCCTTATTATGCTGGCGTCCTGGACCAGCTCATCGATCCTGGCAGGCGTGTACTCCGCGATCTTAACGGGGTCGAAGCCGTCGAAGACTCTGCGGTAGTTTTCTCTGCGCTTGAGCACCGTTGACCAGCTTAGCCCCGCCTGGACCCCCTCCAGCAGTATGAACTCGTACAGAGCCTGGTCGTCGTGGACCGGGACCCCCCACTCCTCGTCGTGGTAGACCCTGGCGAGGGGGTCCTTGTCGCCCCAGCACCGGGTCTTCCCGTCGGAAGCCATGGGTATATGGACGCGGCTCAGGATTTAACTTGTAAGCCGCCGCTACCCCTGTATAGACTTCCGTATGGCCTCGGCCACCGCTTCCTTGCCGCCTACCTCGACCATGACCTTTCTGTACCTGTGGCCTCTGAGGTTCAGGGTGACGACCTTGTCGCCGTCCCTCATATAGTAGAACACCATGCCGTCCCGGGTGCCGAAGCTGCCCATCCTGGGGTACTTGCAGCTCACCTTGGCGGTGGAGACGCTGTCTATGTTCTCCACGGGTAAAACGAACCCGTCCGTCATCCCCAGCAGGTTCTCGTGTTCCTTGAACCGTATCCTGACGACGTCGCCGGATACCTCTACGTCCTCTAATTGCGTGTTACCGGTGTGGGGTTGCATAAGTTTTATTAGTCTGTACATGTGTACCCGTTCTGAGTGTTCGGAACTACATGAATATAATTCTGAACCCTGTTTTATGTGGCTCTTGCCACGGCGAGGAGTTCTAGACAGGTGGAAGAGCCGTCAGAGGACGACCAACGGAACGGCATCGAACGGGTCCAGGACAGCATAAAGAATAGCCTCGACGACATCGGCACCTACTTCCAGATCACGGGAGCCCAGAAGATTATACGCAGGT
>CAZCKR010000171.1:0-3051 GCA_964499305.1 uncultured Candidatus Bathyarchaeia archaeon
GAGCTGCTGGGGCGGCTGGAGAAGGCTGAGGAGGAGGCGACGCAACTAAAGAGCATCTTCGACGAGCTCGGCGTCCCGGAGAATGGTCTGGTCTTGGACTTGGCGTGCGGCATAGGAAGACACTCCATTGCGTTAGCTAAACAAGGGTTCAGAGTCGTAGGCATCGACATCTCACCAGCATACATAGCGAAGGCGGAGGAGCTCGCCGCCGTGGAAGGCGTGTCCGGGAGCTGCAGGTTCGTCCACGGCGACATGAGGAGGCTGAAAGATTTTTTAGGCGGCCACAGGTTCGACGCCGCCATCTGCATGTTCACGTCCCTTGGCTATTACGACGCTGAGACTGACAGAGACGTGTTGACCCAGGTAAAGGAGCTTTCGACAGGACGAGGCGTGCTAGTCGTCGAGATGATGAACCGGGGCTACGCGGAGAAGAGCCTCACCAGGAGAAAGTACTCCATAGGAGGAGAAATGCTTAGGCTCGAGGAGTCATCCTTCGACAAGGAGGCGTCGAGGCTACGCGCCGTATGGAGATTGTATAGACCACGCGGACCAGACCTTGAGTACGTCGGCTCCATACGTTTCGACAACAGGCTGTACACTCGGCGGGAGCTTGTGGAGCTGGCTGAATCGGCGGGATGGGAAAACAGCCGGGTCTACGGTGGGCTCGACAAACACGAGTTTAGAGAGGACTCCAAGAAGGCTGTCCTGATGGCCTGGTAAGATTTCTCTCGAAAACCACTTGATTTTCACGGGGTCGTTAGAGAAAGACTTTAAATCCCTTGCCTCGTTAAGACCGTAGAATCCAAGGAAACTTGGTTTAATCGCGTTCAACAGTGAATAAAATATGAGTGAAGAAGAGAAACCTGATGTCCTCGACGAGGAAGAAGAGGAGGTAGAGGAACAGGAGGCGGCTGAGGCCACCGAGGAGCCTCAGGAAGAGGCCACGGAGGAGCCGGAGGAAGAGGAGGTCCGCTACGAGGACGCCGTTAACAAGGGCGACTTCATAATGGTGGAGATGACGGGCCGCGCCGATGAGACGGGCGATATCATAGAGACCACGGACGAGGAGCTGGCCCGCGAGGAGGGCGTCCACGACGAGGGCAGAACCTACGGCCCCAGGCTGGTAATCGTGGGCGACGGCTACGTCCTCAGGGGGCTCGACCAGCGGCTCCCCGGCACGCCCTTCGACGAGGAGACCGACATCGAGATCCCGGCGGCGGAGGCCTTCGGCGAGCGAGACCCCGCGAACGTGCAGATGATCCCGTACAGGATACTGCGCAGCAAGGGCGTCAACCCCGTGATCGGCGGCGAGCTGGAGATCGACGGGAGGCAAGCCATCGTGAGGAGCGTGGGAGCGGGCAGGGTCCAGGTGGACTACAACCACCCGCTCGCCGGCAGGAAGATCGTCTACAGGCTCAAGGTCACAGAGAACGTCACGGACGACAAGAAGAAGATGGAGGCCCTCATCGGCCGAAGGTTCCTGGGCATCGACACAGGCGAGTTCAAGCTCAGGAAGACCAAGAAGAAGCTCCGGATCGGGGTCCCTGACCAGATCTTCTTCGGCGAGAACATACAGATCGCCAAGAGGGGCGTCGCCCTGGATATTCTCCGCTACTTCGAGGAGCTCGACGAAGTAGAGTTCTACGAGACCATAAAGCGCAGCTAGGGGTTTGACCCCTTTGAAGCCCGAGGCAGCCGTGGTGGGCGCAGGCCCGGCGGGAATCCTCGCGGCTACCATCATCTCATCGGGAGGGTTCACCACAAAGGTCTACGAGGAGCACCCCATCATAGGGGAGCCCAACCACTGCGCCGGGTTGCTGAGCGTCACCGGCCTAGATAAGCTGGGGGTCGATCCCTCCGACGAGTTCATCCAGAACAGGGTCTACGGTGGACGCGTATACGCCCCGGACGGAGGGTTCATCGAGATCAGGGATAGGAAGCCCAGGGCGTACGTCGTCGACAGGGGCAGGTTTGACAGGCACCTGGCTGACGCCGCGATGGACGCGGGGGTCGAGTTCATGCTCTCCACCAGGGTCGAGGGTCTGCGGTTCATGGGAGGCACATGCATGGGCGTCAAGGTGGGTGGCGGCGTGCAAGAGCCCTGGATAGTCGTGGACGCAGAGGGCGTGGGGGGCAGGCTGCTCAGCCGCAGCGGGATAGAGACGGGGCAGAAGGGCGTCCTGACGGGCTACAACGCGGAGATCGGGGGCGTGGAGGTTGACCCAGAGCTCGTCGAGGTCTGGTTCGGCGACGAGCTCGCCGAGGGCTTCTATGCGTGGGTCATACCCATCGACGAGAGCACAGTTCGGTGCGGCCTCGGCACCGCCGGGAGGGACTGCTACGACCGCCTCAAGGGCTTTGTGCGGAAGAGGTTCGGCGCAGACAAGCTGCGAGGGGTGACGGCGGGCCAGATCTGCACGGGGCCGCCGGTGGACAGGGCCGCGTACAGCGGCCTATTGCTGGCCGGGGACGTCGCGGGGCAGGTGAAGTCCACCACCGGCGGAGGCGTCGTAGTGGGTGGGCTGTGCGCCAGGCTGGCCGGCGAGACGGCCGTCGACGCCCTCGGCTGCGGAGACACGTGCTGGGGGCGGCTGTCCGAGTACGAGAGGCGGTGGAGGGGCCTCTACGAGAGGGAGCTCAAGACCATGTACGCCGCTCGGCGTCTGCTGAACAAGATGCCTGACGAGAGGCTCAACAGGCTGCTAGCCGGTCTCAAGGAGGCCGGCCTTGAGGGCGTGCTCGGGGACCTGGTGTCGAGGGGCGACATGGATATGCAGGCGGGCGTCATCAGGAAGGCGGCGAGGAACCCGAGGCTGCTGTACGTGCTCCTCCGCGGAGTCGGGGTGACTGCTCTGGGGGAGCTGGTCTCTATGATGTGGTGATGGCCTTGGATGTGGGGGACGCCGGTTATCCGAGGGTCGTCGAGAGATACAGGGGTTTCGACATCTGGTTCGACCCGGGGAGGGGCGTATATTACTCGTCTCACTGTGAGCACACGAAGAGGTCTGCTTCAATCGCCGAGGTCAGGAGATGGCTGGACGAGTATAAACG
>CAZCKR010000172.1:0-3043 GCA_964499305.1 uncultured Candidatus Bathyarchaeia archaeon
AAAGCCTAGGTAACTACGTCGCAACGCCTGAGGTGTTCAGCAAGTATGGCGCCGATGCGCCGAGACAGTGGTTGCCCGGGGCTGGGATCGAATGAATGGTGGTCAACTGTTCCATGGCATAGTCACGGTTAATGTGCAATAAAAAAATAATATCCCTGGCACCACGCCGCTTGAAACATTTCATTAGGAGGGGGAGGGGGGTCAACGAGATACGTCGAATCCACGCCCCTTCCACCGAAAGAAGCCCCAGAATAGCCCCTTATTAATCCAATTATATACAAAAGTGTCGTCCACCGAACATAGAAACGCACCCTAAAAACGCTTGTTTCTTGTAACCAAGAACAAGTCCGATAACCCTAAATCGAGGGCGGCGACATCCCCACCTTCATCGAGAGCTACCGACGGATGCTGGCCCACTACGACGAGTACGACCGCCTCATGCCCAGCCACAACGAGCCGTGGGTCGAGAAGCAGCTCCTCAAGGACGTCCACGAGGCCGTCGTCGACATAGCCGAGGGCAGAGGCGAGTACCTGGAAGGCACCGACATGGGCATACCCATCAGGAAGTACGACTACGGAAGGTTCAGCGTAGTGACAAGAGCCGATCAAACCGGGCCCTGAGCCGGGACAGATACAGGTAGGCGTCCAACAGGCGGCCCCCCTCCATCTTGACGTGCTCGGCGCCCTCCACGACCCTGAGGAGCCCCTCGCGGAACCGCTCCCCCGTGAACTCGTTGGCACGCCTCACCGCGTTCATCCTCAGCCGCTCCCTGAGCCCCTCGTCTGACAGCACGTCGGCTATGCGGTCGGCGGCCTCCGCGCCCGTCGTGTAGCCGTAGCCGACCTCGCCGTCCCTCGCGGAGAGTATGTCGTGCCATGGGCCCCCGTCTCGGTACACCACCGGGACGCAGCCGGCGCTCATGGCCTCCAACACGGCCATGCCGAAGGCCTCGTTGGGCTGGGTGGAGAGGTAGACGGACGACTCCTTCATCAGGCCGATGATCTCGTCTCGCCGGGGGTTGGGGTACAGGTCGACGTACCTGCTGCGTAGCATGGAGAGGACCCGGGAGGACTGGGGCGTTGTCCGCCCGGCGACGCTGACCCTGACGCCCCTCAGGTGCCGGAGAACCTCGTTTATCACCCGCAGGTTCTTCTCGGGTGTGAGCCTGCAGACTGTCAACACTTTACCTGTCTTGGGCTCGAAGCGGTAGAGTATGGGGTCTATGGAGGGGTAGAGAACCGTCGGCTCCGACCCCAGTCTGTGACGGATGTGCCCTGCATTGTAGGTGGAGTTCGTGACCAGTACGGGGGATAGATGTCGCTCCAGCAGCCTGTTATGCAGCCGCCTGTACGCCTCGCCTGTGTACTCCCATAGGGGAACCTGGTACGGGTTGCCGTCCACGGAGGCCAGAGGCTGACTGTGAAGGTACGATACGTCGCTGATGAAGGGGTACACCTCCCCATAGTTGTTGACGGTCAAGGAGTCCCCGGTCTGGGCGAGGTAAAGCAGCCAGAGGTAGAGGACAGAGCATCTAACCCACCTCACGACGCCTGAGGGGTTCAACGCCCCTTCCTGGAGGAAGCGCTGCGTGTCAGGCCTCGCCACGGGCCCCCAGTTACCCTCGATGACCGGCCACTGAGGCTCATCCAGGGTGTAGAGAGCCACGGAGTACCCTCCATCCTTCAGCGCGGCGATCGCCTCAAGGCACATCTTCTCGGCCCCCCCAGACCGGTTCAGCGAGGGGTGGATCAGGGTGACGTTCATCCACGTGAAGGGGAAAATGGGAGGGCTTATTATCTCTGTGACCGCGTAAGCCTATCCCCTGTTCCTCTACCCGCAACAACGCTTATCTCAGTTGGCCCGTTGATGTCTTGACATGGCTTACTCTGACGGCACCGAGGGAGAGATCATAGTCCCCAAGAAGTGGTACGAGAAGCTGCCGCGGCCGGCGTGGAGCGGCTACGAGAAGGTGGATCAGCCCGACGGCTGGTTCGAGGTCCACAGGCTGACGGAGACGGTCTACGCCATATACGAGGACGGCCAGTTCGAGGAGGTCATCAGCTACCTGGTCTTCGGCGAGGACCGGGCGGCCCTCATCGACACGGGCAACGGCATAGGCGACATCAAGGCCCTCGTCGACGGGTTGACGGAGCTACCGGTGACGGTCGTCAACACCCACAGCCACGGGGACCACATTGGCGGGAACCACCAGTTCAACCAGGTGGCGGCGTACGACTCGGAGTTCAGTAGAGAGAGGGCGAAGCGAGGCCAATCTAGGGAGCAGATGGGCCACTACCTCGACGGCGACATGGTGTGGAAGCCTCTCCCGCCGTACTTCGACAGGGACAGCTGGAGCATACGCCCCTTCAGGGTCACCCGGTGGCTGAGAGACGGGGACGTCGTGGACCTCGGCGGCCGAGAACTCGAGGTAATACACACGCCGGGGCACAGCCCTGACAGCGTGTGCATCCTCGACAGGGCTAGCCGGGTCTTCTGGACCGGCGACACGTTCTACCCGGCCCCCATATACGTATACTCGCCCACCACCAGCCTGGACATGTTCATAGACAGCTTCTCCAAGATGGTGAGGCTTCTACCCCACTACGACTGGGTGATGCCAAGCCACAACGAGCCCCGGATGGAGAAGCACCTAATCAGGGAGTGCCACGACGCGGCTGAGAGCATCCGGGACGGCGCCGCGGGCCCGTACAAGGAGGGGACGGCGCATGGCATCAAGGTCCGCCGCTACGACTACGAGAGGTTCAGCCTGATCGTCAGGGCGGAGCGCCCCTAGCCAGCATTTTTACCTGCTTTCACTTAGACATCGTTTCTGTCCCTATACTTCTTCATGAGCTCTGTGTACCGTGCGAGAATCAGGTTCCGGAGCCTGGACTCGAGGATGTGGCGCTCATCCCTCAGGGCCTTTTCCTGATCCTTCAGCATCTTTATGCGCTCCTTTAGCTCCATCTCCTCTAGCTCGGAGAACTCTTGAGCCGAGTCCACGGGTTGAGGCGACACAGACAGCCGATATAAGAATACTGT
>CAZCKR010000173.1:0-3004 GCA_964499305.1 uncultured Candidatus Bathyarchaeia archaeon
AGGGGGTCTCGGAGGAGGAGGCGCTGGACTACGGGTACCCTGAGCTGTACGCGACGGATCGGCCGGAGTGGCAGAAGCGGAGCTGGGCCCGGTGGTACCAGCACTGGAGGGGCTAGCCCCCGGTTCTTTGTTCATTGTTACATGGAATCAGCTTTTTGGGCTCGATCGGGAGCTTGTGGGGGGTTTGTATCAAGTTACTTGTAATCTGTGAAAAAAATTCTGGGCCAGAGTTGATGTTCTTAGTTACATGGAATAAGTGTTTTTAGACGTGATCGGGGGCTTTTCTTGGGGTCTGTACCCTGTTACTTGGTATTACGGAAAAAAATTTCTGTGGCGGGGAATTTTCTTAGTTACATGGAATAAGCATTTTGTGTTCGGTGGACGACACTTTTGTATATAATTGGATTAATAAGGGGCTATTCTGGGGCTCCTTTCGGCGGAAGGGGCGTGGATTCGACGCATCTCGTTGACCCCCCCTCCCCCTCCTAATGACATGTTTCAAGCGGCGTGTTGGTCTACTAGACCCTTCTAACCCTGTTTTCACCTTTGGATAGCTGAAAAAAAATAATTACGTATACGCCTACCTTGTCTTCATGGCCAGATTCGACATAGACAGGCTTGATAGACGTAGCTATAATCTTGGCATGATCTACGCCTTCGCGGAGGTTGTGGGCAGCGGCGTGAAGCGTCTCGGGCTGAGCCCACCCCTCACCGAGGACGAATACGATGCCGTAATTGACGACACGAGGCTCATCGCTGAGGAGTACGGCGTCACGCTGCATACAGACAGGGACTTCTTGGAGACGCTGCTCTTCAACCCAGAGTACACCAGAGGCAGGACAGTGATCCACTTGGCTGACTCAGGGGAGACGCTGGACGAGTACCTGCGCCTCAAGGAGAGGAAGAGGAGGCTGGAAGAGTCGGGGGAACTGACTAGGATGAAGGAAGAGGAGATCGCCCGGGGCTTGGGGGCGCTGCTCAGCTACAGCGAGGAAACCGTGGACGGGCTGCTTGAGAAGCCGCGTTTCTAGAGGTCGGCCTTCGTGATGAGGGCGAACCTGCTGAACTGGTACCGCCTCACCAGTATGTCGTAGTTCACCGCCACCGACCTGCTCTCCCTGTACCCCGTGAGCCTACCCGCCTTGACGTCCTCGGCGGCCTTCAGCAACTCAACCATCATCTCCTTCTCGACAAGCGGCTCGTTGTGGGCCGGCAGCAGCACTTCGTAGTGGGGCATCATGTCCACGAGCCGTCTGCAGCTCTCGATGAAGGCGCCGTGGTCGCCGCCTGGGAGGTACGTCGTCACGCCGCCTGTGTAGAAGAGGTCCCCCGTCCACAGGTACCGCGAATCCCTGTCCAGAAGGCAGATGTGGTCGCTGCTGTGCCCCGGCGTGTAGATCACCTCAAGAGTGCGTCCGCCGAGCTCCACCCTGTCCCCGTCCCTGAGCCACCGCGTCACGCGGTAGGGCGGCGCGTAGTAGCTGTCCGGGTCGAATCCCGGAGGGAACTCCCTGATGACGTTGTCTCTCTCGATTATCTCCCCCATCTTGTCCCTTCCGAGGCCCTCGGCAGCGCTCTCCCGGCTCATGGCGTCGTCGTAGACGGCGATCTCGTCGAATTCCTTGCAGCCGCCGATGTGGTCGTTGTGGGTGTGGGTGAGCAGCAGGAAGCAGGGCTTGTCGGTGAGCTCCTCGACGAGCAGGTCCAGGCGCCCTATCCCGGTGCCTCCGTCGACGACCACGGCCCGCTCGCCGCCGATCACTAGGTACATGAGGGTCTCGTCGTACTGGCCGCCCTCGTAGATGGCGTAGAGCCAATCGTGGAGCCTGTAGACGTCGTACCAGGGCTGGCTCGTCTCCACCCTCTCCAGCGACGAGTACACCCGCCTGGGCAGTATGTCCCACCAGTTACCGTCTGACATGGTGGAACGTGCATCCACCGAAATAATATGGGTATCGGGAGAAACCTTCGACGATTAATGTTAAAAGAGTGGTTCCATCACATAGCAACCCATGGAATGCGATATTCTCGTCATAGGGGCTGGGGTCCTGGGTTTCAGCTCGGCCTACCACATGAAGAAAAGGGATCCGTCCAAACGGATCGTCGTCGTCGACAAGTACGGCGGCCCAGGCCAGGGCAACAGCGCCAAGAGCGAAGGAGGGTTCCGCAACATATTCACGAGCTCCACCAACTACTTGCTGGCCGACTGCAGCATCGACGCCTTCAAGCACATGGAGGAGGAGATGGGGCACGACGTCAAGCTGGAGTTCATGGGCTACCTCTGGCTCTTCAGCCAGCGCCAGTACGACGCCATCAAGCCCGCCATCGAAGCCATCTTGAAGCGGGGGGACAGCGTCAGAGTCCTGACCCTAAAGGAGGTGAAGAAAACCATTCCCTGCCTGGTGCCCGAGTTCGGCGACGACGAGGAGGCCGAGCTCCTCGGCATCGACGATGTCGCCGTTGGCGTCTACGGCGAGAAGTGCGGAGGTCTGGACGCCGACGCCCTGGTGCGTGCCTACGAGGAGGAGTTCATCAAGCTAGGCGGCGAGGTCATGTACAACACCGAGGCCACCAGGCTCATGCTGAAGCCCGTGGAGGAGCTGGGGCTCCCCGGGGAGCCCTTCGTCTGGCAGGACACCGTCGTCGTCGGCGCCGAGACCAGCAAGGGAGAGATACTCGCCGAGAAGACCGTGGTGGCCGCCGGCGTATGGGCGCAGCGGCTGCTGGACCCGCTGGGGCTGGACAGCTTCCAGAGGCCGAAGAAGCGGCAGATATTCGCGTTCAAGGACCCCAAGCTGGAGCCCTTCTTCAAGGTGGAGGGCCTCAACGAGGATGGCGTCATGCCCCTCACCATTCTGCCCAAGGCAAACATACTGTTCAGGCCCGAGCTGAGCGAGGGCAGCATATGGATGGCGTGCGCCGACAACCTCGGCCGCAGGTTCGAGCTGGAGGAGGACCCGCAGCCCGAGGAGGACTACTACACAAACAACATCTACCACGTGCT
>CAZCKR010000174.1:0-2997 GCA_964499305.1 uncultured Candidatus Bathyarchaeia archaeon
AGCCTCTTCCTGGTGGCAAGGCTCGTGGAGGAGCCCAAGACCGCCGAGGTCTAAGCGAAACCATTAAAACCAAGCACCCTTTCTTTCATGGACACGGAGAGAAAACGTTGCCCATCGAAGTATTCGACAAGGACGAGTTCGTGGAGCTCTCAGAGAAGGCCACCGAGTGCAGGATCAAGCGGAACCCAGACAACGTCAAGCTCAAGCTGAGTACGGGTCGATACCTATACACCCTCAAGCTGGAGCCAGGGGACGAGGCCGAGGTCATCTCCAAGCTAGGCTGCCCCACGGTCGAGATCTAATTCAAAATGTAAGGCTGTTCTCCCATAGCACCCTCATAATGGTCTAGACAATATACTACTATATGATGCTAGAAATGAAAAAAGGGAGTAAAAAGTTAAGGAATTTATTTCTTTTCCAGGTAGGCGATATTATTCACTACTGAGACTTCTATGTTGCTCTGAAGATCACGGGCGTCGATTCTCTTCTTGAGCTGAGTCCTCAGATAGTTGGCGTCTTTTCCGGATACTTCTACCTTTACTAGATCGTGTTCACTTTCTTGGAAACTGTCGATGATGGGGTCATACTTGCTGCCTTTTCTATACTTTCTTGACGGCTTTTTCTCAACAGGTTTTAAGTCGAACTTTACGTCACTCAATTTCTTCGCCTATTTTAATTCTATATTTATTTCATTTATATAAGTTGTTATAGATTGTTATTCGAAGGTTATATGTTACTCTCTCACGTTGAGAATAATGGGTCAATTATGTGTGCAACCATAATGTTTACACTTGTAAAACACAATGTGGAGGTGAATAAGAAAGATAGTTTATAGGCAGATACGTTTGACGGCTTCCTTGAAGGTCGACACGCCGAGCTCAAGCTGCTCCAGCGAGACGTACTCGTCGGGTGTATGGGCCTGATCTATGCTGCCCGGCCCGCATATCACAGTGGGGATGCCTGCCCTCGTGTAGTTCACCGCCTCCGTGTAGTAGGGCGCACCCACTATCCTTGTGCCCAGGATCTCTCGGAGGATCGTCACTATCCGGCTATCCAGGGGGACGTCGAGGGGCTCGCCTGCTCTGTGGCGGGTCAACTCGGCCTTGAACTCTGGGTCCTTGGAGGATAGAGAGGCGATAATTTCCTCGAACCACTTCCTCGATGCCTCCGGGTCCTTGTGCTCGGGTATTAGCCTGAGGTTCAGGGTCAGCCTGGCCTGGTCGGGGATGATGTTGGACTTGAAGCCGCCGTTCATCATGGTGCACTCCACGGTGGTGGGCCCCAGGAGGGGGTGCCTGGTCTCGTCCAGCTTGCGCTGGAGCCCCCTGAGGGCGTAGAGATAGTCGGCCGCCTTCTGGTTGGCGTTGATCCCGAGCTCGGGCTTGCTGCTGTGGGCGGCCCTGCCGTGGATGAGGACCTCGGCTCCGCCGCTGCCCTTGTGGACGGGGATTATCTCCATGAGGCTGGGCTCGGGTATGACGCCGTACATGGCGTCGGCGGTGGTGATCTTCTCCTCCTCGATGACCTTGGTCACGTACCAGCCTCCGGTGTCCTCGCCCGCCGTGAAGACGACGCTGAGCTGTCTCTTGTAGCTCTCCTTCGCCAGCTCCTTCACGGCCTGAAGTATGCATGCGTCCGGGCCCTTCATGTCGCATGCGCCTCGTCCATAGAGCTTACCGTCCTTGACAACCGGCTCGAATGGACCGGTCACCTTCCAGAGTCCTGGGTCACCGGCGAGTACGACGTCGATGTGGCCCGAGAGGACTAGGCCAGGCCCCTTGCCCCGGCCTATCTTGCCTATCACGTTGGCGCGGTCCTTCTCGACGACCTGTAGCTCGGCCTCGAACCCGGTGTCCTCTAGGAAGTCCTTGATCCACTGGGCGCAAGGCTGCTCCCTCGCGGGGGGGCCGCTGGTGTCGAAGGCTATCAGATCCTTGGCGATGTCTACGACCGTCAAGAATATTCACTTCGTTTAAGGTTGGCGAGGGGTTATTTAGCGTTAGAGGTCGTAGGCCTAGGCTGTAAGCCGAGGTACTCCCTGATGTTGTAGATGTGCTCCCTCTCGTGTTCCAGGTATCTGCGCAGGACCTTTCTGGTGGACCACCTCTCACCGGGGTAGGACGAGTACTCGGCCCTCGTCAGCGTCAACCCGTTCTTGACTGGAACCAGTACCCGTAGGGATGCGACGCACGCCTCTCTCACGGCCTTCATCCTCTCGTAGACCGGCAGCTTGTCCACCTGGGGCACCGGTCTACCCAGCTTCGCCTCGTACAGCGGGTCGGCCTCGGCGCCGAGGCGGGACAGGTACCACTCCTCGGAGTTGCAGACGTGCTGGAGTATCTGGTTGATGCTCCTGCCCTTACCGGGGGGCACGTTGCATAGCTCCTCTTCGGATAGGCCGTCCACCGTCTGGAGAATCTCTCGCCTGTTATGGCCCATGTACCTTATGCATCGAAGCAGCGGCTCGTCGGACACAGTCTCCTCGTCGAACCGGAAAAACGCGACCTCTCCCCCGGACTCGCCCAGCAGTTGGACGCCTGAGACCTCCTCGGCGACATCGATCACCGGGTCTTCGATGACGGGTGCCTCCTCTCCGTTTCTTCTCAGCCATTCAAGGTGATATTGGAGCTCCTCGCCTAGCTCATTGAGAAGGTTTTCTCTGCTGGTTGCCCTCGCATGGGTGCCTATGAGGCTGGCTAACCTTCCATACCAGAGACCAGTGGTTCCGGTCTCGATGGCCGCCTGGAGTCTCACGACATTAGTCTACGTGATGGGAGTATTATGGTTGGTGCTCCCGCCGGGATTTGAACCCGGGTTCTCCGGCTCGAAAGGCCGGAATGCTTGGCCGGTCTACACCACAGGAGCGCGTACCATTGTAGGCTTATAGCGGCTTTATAATTGTTACCGGTGCGGGGATGTTTTTATATTTGGGTTCTCTGTTATCACAGAGGGTTGGGCCTGTAGCTCAGCTTGGCCTAGAGCACCTGGCTCATAACC
>CAZCKR010000175.1:0-2992 GCA_964499305.1 uncultured Candidatus Bathyarchaeia archaeon
TGTTCACCTTTTCCTATCCGGTGAGTTCTTGGATCAGAAGGAGTCTCTTAAGAGAAGACGTGAATCCATCCTAGAGGAGGCCGAGAGACGGGGCTTCGAGGCCGTGGTGTTCTTCAACGAGGTGATAAGGCAGAACCCGAGCAACACCATATACGTCATGCCCATGGCGTTGGGCGACGAGCACCAGACCTTCGTCATGGACACGGGGGGAGACACCACGCTGGTTACGCCCCACTGGGGGGCGCCGCGGGTGGAGGCGTCGGGCGAGTTCAGCAAGGTCATAGCCATCAAGCAGGAGAAGGGCCACCACATCGCCGGCACCCGGGAAGCCCTGAAGCCCTACAGCCCCGCGAAGATATGTTTCGATCTGAGCACCGTGAGCGCCCAGATGGCGTACAGGATGACCGAGGAGCTGGGTGTACCCGTCACACCTGAACGGGACATCAGCGACCACGTCTTCAAACTCAGGAGCATAAAAGACGAGTACGAGGTAGCCGAGATGAGGCGCGCCATAGAGATCACAGAGGCGGGGGTCCAGGTGATGATCGAGGAGACCAGACCCGGCCGAGGCGTCGAGGACCTTAAACGAGAGCTGGACGCCAACCTCATAGAGCTGGGCGCCTACGAGTACAGCTTCGACAGCAGCATCGGGTTCGTCAAGCAGAACAAGACCGAGTACCTGAAGCATGGAGACGCCCTCAGCATAGATGTCGGCGTCAGATTGAAATCGGGTTACTGCAGCGACATGGGCCGAAACTGGCACGTGACCTGGGAGAAGGAGACCGAGGACTACATGGACCGCGCCATGCAGGCCCAGATCGACGGCATCAAGAACATCAGGGAGGGCGCCACGGGGAACGAGGTGCTGGAGAAGGCAAACAAGATAAACAGGGAGCTAGGGTTCCTCCCGACGCCTAGGACGGGCCACCAAGTCGGGCTTGACGTCCACGACTACACGATGCCCCACGCCCCCAGCTTCGGGCCCATCGAGACAGACAACCAGCCCCTGAAGGCGGGCATGACCCTGACCTACGAACCTGGGCGAAGGGACGCCGAAAACAACTACAGGGGACACATCGAGGACATCGTGCTGGTCACAAGGAACGGCGCCGTCTGCCTCAACGAGATGCCCTACCGGGTAACATGGTAGGCTACCCCACCTTCTTTATGGCTTTTAGGAATCCCCTTACTTCGCTGAGATTATCGAGGTGGGCGCTGAACTCTTCGTCGGTCATATCCAGTAGAGCCGCCATGTGGAGCACTCTTTTTAGGAGCATGTTGTTCATGGGGCCGAACTTCATGAAGAATCCCGAGAAGCTGCACACCTCGCAGACGTCTTCGCGGGCGACGTCGCTCGAGGCTCCTCTGAGGTACTCCTTATATAGTTCCTCTAGCTGGCTCGCGGCGTCTAGGCTCACATTTACTCCGTGCCCCAGCTCGTTGAGTCCGTTGAGTATGTCCATGTAACTCTGGACGGTGCTCTCGGGTATCCTGTCCTCGCTGTACACGAAGTTGTCCGCGGACGTGGAGTAGTAGCTCTCTATGATGTGCCCGTTTCTTCTCTCGTAGCTGAGCCTCACTATGCCGGCGTCCTGTAGCTTGTTCATGTGGTGGTAGATGTTCTGGGGGGTGAGTTTCAGTCTCCGGGCTATGTCTTTCACCGTGAGGGCTTCGTCTCTTAGCATGAAGACGATCTGCCTCCGGGTTTCGTCCTCAAGCAGCTTGAAGGCTTCCCGTGTGATGGGTTGGACTATCATCTGTGGTTAACCCATTCAACGCACTACAATTAAAATGATCGTTTGAATATAAAAACCTGGTTTGATTATTAAAACGATTTAGTTAAAAGCTGTGTCTCGGAGAGTCACATAAGGTTCCTTGAGGGTCAACTCAAGGTAACCAAGGAGAGACATAACATGGGCTCAGAAGAAGAGTCTTATCTGGTCGTCGACATCGACAGTAGGACGACGAAAGCCATCCTCGTCGAGAGGACGGCGAGCGGCTACAGGCTCGGAGGAGTCTCGGAGACCATGACGACGATGGAGGCTCCTGTCCTCGATGTCGCCGTGGGGGTGAAGACCGCTCTAGCCGCGCTTGAGGGCAGCACGGGGAAAAAGATTCTGGACGGCGACACGCCTTCCGCTGCTCACCGTTTCATGGCCTCGAGCAGCACAGGCGGCGGCCTCCACATGGTCGTGGGCGGGGTCACAGGCATCATCAGCGGCGAGAGCGCACAGAGAGCAGCCCTCGGGGCGGGGGCGCTTCTCATGGACCAGTTCTCCAAGGACGATAGTAGGCCCCACTTCGAGAAGATAGCGAGGCTGAGGGCCGTCAAACCTGACATAATGTTGATGGCGGGCGGCACCGACGGTGGCGCCGTGGCCCAGGTGCTTGAGATGGCGGGGCTGGTCAACACGGCTGACGTGAAGCCCAGGTTCGGCGAGGAGTACCAGCTTCCCTTCATCTACGCCGGGAACGTCGAGATACGGGACCAGGTGAAAAAGGTCCTGGGCGAGGAGCACTACGCCACAAGGATGGTTGAGAACGTCCGGCCAGTCATCAGCAAGGAGAACCTGGGACCCGCCAGGGAAGGCATCTACGACGCCTACATGGAGCACGTCATCGTGCACTCACCAGGCTACGACGAGCTGATCCGGTGGACCGAGGAGCCGCTGCTTCCCACTCAGGCAGCCGTGGGCAAGCTTCTATACGCCTACGCCGAGGCTAGGGCTGTGAACCTAATCGGAGTTGACGTCGGCGGAGAGACTACCGACGTTTACTCGGTTTTCAACGGCATATTCAACAGGTCGCTGAACGCCGACATAGGCATCACCTACGGCGTAATGAACATAGTCAAGGAGACGGGTCTCGAGAACGTTACGAGGTGGCTGCCCCCCGAGATGGATGAGCAGGACGTCAGAAACACGGTGGGCAACATGATGCTCCACGAGTACGAGACTCTGTCACCGGAGCAGAAGACCATTCAGACGGCGGT
>CAZCKR010000176.1:0-2971 GCA_964499305.1 uncultured Candidatus Bathyarchaeia archaeon
GCACGTCTAGCCTTTTCAGGTTCCAGTAAACTTTCTTTCTTCGACTAAAACCCGCATAGCCCCAGCTTATATGCCCAGTCAAGGAATATTCTCCCGTTGTGAAGCCCATGAAGGTCCTCGTTGTGGGTCATGGAGCCCGTGAACACGCCATCGCAAAGAAGCTGGCCCAGGAAGACCTGGAGCTGGTCGCCGCCATGTCCCGTCTCAACCCGGGGATAGCCGCCCTCTCCGAGAGGGTCGAGTTATTCGACACAGACGATCCGGCGGAGTACGCTAGGTTCAGGGACGTTGACCTGGCCTTCGTGGGGCCCGAGACCCCCCTCGCCACGGGGGTATCCGACAGGCTCTGGGAGCTGGGTGTACCCGTGGTGGGGCCCAGGAAGGCTCTGGCCAGGCTGGAGTGGAGCAAGGCGTACACCCGGCAGGCGGTCCAGGAGCACGGCATCCCCGGGAACCCCGAGTTCGCGGTATGCAGAACCGCCGAGGAAGTGGACGCCTTCCTGAAGGAACACGAGGAGGTCGCCGTGAAGCCCGACGTGCTGACAGGAGGCAAGGGCGTCAAGGTTAGCGGCGACCACCTGAACAGCGTGGAGGAGATCAGGGGCTACGCGTTGGAGCGTGTGAAACAGGACGGGCTGGTGGTCATCGAGGAGAAGCTGAAGGGAAGGGAGTTCACCCTGCAGGCGTTCACCGACGGCAAGAGGGTCGAGGTCATGCCTCTGGTCAGGGACTTCAAGAGGGCCTACGACGAGGACAGGGGGCCCAACACGGGGAGCATGGGCAGCTTCAGCTGCCCCGACCACGGTATGCCTGATCTGCCCCTGGAGGTCGTGGATAGGGGGATCGAGATCATGGAGAGGACGGTGGAAGCCTTGTCCGGGAGCGTGGGCCCATACCAGGGTGTGCTGTACGGCGGATTCATGAACACCGAGAAGGGCGTCTACCTCATCGAGTACAACGCCCGCTTCGGAGACCCCGAAGCAATAAACGTGCTGGCGCTGCTGGAGACCCCTCTATCGGAGGTGGGCTACGGCATCGTCGAGGGCAGGCTCCCAGAGACCAGGTTCGCCGAGGAGGCGACTGTCTGCGTCTACATTACCCCCGAGGGTTATCCCGTCAACCCGTTGAAGGACCAGCCCATAGAGGTGGGTGAGACGAGGCACAGCGAGATCTACTACGCGTCGGTCTACGACGACAACGGCGTCGTGAAGACCACGGGGAGCCGCTCCGTCGCCCTCCTGGGTAGAGGAGGAACGGTCTCGGAGGCACGGGAGAAGGTATACGCCGACGTGGGAAACATCAAGGGCAGGCTTCACTACCGCACCGACATCGCCGCGCCGACGTATCTAAGCTTTTAAGAGCCATGCCTAAAACATATGTTTGGGGGAGAGACCCTGGTAGCCCAAGACACTAAGCTGGCGGAGCTAGAGGCCCTGCTGTACGCCGCGGGGCGTCCCATGAGCCTGACCAACATAGTGGGCATGCTCAAGCTGGAGGACGAGCTGGAGGCCTCCAGGCTGGTGGACAAGCTCAGCGAGACCTACATGGCCGATCCCACGGCCCTTGAGATCAAACGGCTCCCCCAGGAGAAGGTGGTTCTTCAGCTCAAGTCGGACTACACCAAGCCTGCGAGCAAGTACAGCATGAAGCCCCTCCTCACAGCGGGGCCGCTGAGGACACTTTCCTACATCGCGTACTATCAGCCGGTGGAGCAGAAGGAGGTGGCGCAGGCCAGGGGCAGCCAGGCGTATAAGCACCTCAAGCAGCTCGAGCGTATGGGGCTCATAAAGAGGGAGAAACACGGCCGGACAAGGATCGTCCGGACCACCCAGGACTTCGCCGACAACGTCGGGCTCAGCACGGACAGGACAAGCATGAGGAGACAGCTGCGCAGCATCTTCAGGAAGCTGGAGCTGGATCAGATGGAGAAGAAATAGTTGGCCAGGAAGAGCAGCCCCATGGCCATTCTCGTCGCCTTCATGTTCGTCGCTGTACTCTTCTCGTATCAGCAGGGCTACCTGGACCCGATCCTCAACCCAGGGAACGGGGGCGACGACGAGATCGACGGCACACCCGAGCCGCCCCCGGAGGCGGAGCCCATCAAGGTGGCGGCGTTCAACATCCAGGTCTTCGGTCAATCGAAGCGGAGTAAACCAGAGGTGATGGAGGTTCTCGTGGACGTAGTCAGGGAGTTCGACGTCATGCTGGTCCAGGAGATACGGGACATCAGCGGCGAGACAGCCCCCGCGTACCTCGAGCTCATCAACGGTGAAGGCGCGAGCTACGCCTACGTAGAGAGCGAGAGGCTCGGCAGAACCACGAGCAAGGAGTCCTACGCCTACTACTGGAACACCGAGACCGTGGAGTACCTGGAGGGCACGGCGTACGTCTACAACGACACCGGCGACGTCTTCGAGCGGGAGCCCTACGTGGCTTCGTTCAGCTCGGGCGGCTTCGACTTCACCCTCGTGGGCGTCCACGTCAAGCCCGACGACGCCGAGAACGAGATCGGCAACCTCACCGCCGTGGTCGCCAGCATACTAGCGTCCGCCCCCGGCGAGGGCGACGTCATCGTCATGGGGGACTTCAACGCGGACGGAGGCTACTTCGACGAGGATGAGCCCAGCCCCCTCATCGGCGAAGGCTACCACTGGATAGTCCAGAACAGCTACGACACGATGACCAAGACGGACTGGACCTACGACCGCATCGTGCTACTCGACGGCACCTACCTCGGCGAGTACGTGACGGGGTCCTGCCAAGTCTTCTACTTCGACGCCGTCTATGGCATCGGCCAGGAGCTGACGGAGGACGTCTCAGACCACTACCCCGTCTACGCCGTGTACAGGACTGACCTCTCGGACGACGACTGACATGAGAATCGGCTGAACACGCTCCGGGGCACTGAATCATAACGTTTTAAAACAGCAGAAAAGTATGAGGGTGTGAAAGAGATGAGCGAGTCCATCAG
>CAZCKR010000177.1:0-2940 GCA_964499305.1 uncultured Candidatus Bathyarchaeia archaeon
CGGCTCGTCGCCTTGGTCCAGGTGTGGAGGGTATCCGCTGCGGTTGTCAGGGCGGTTCTATTCAGTAGAATGATGGCAGGCATCATAAACCCGGGTGGGATGGGGATATACTATACTGTTCTGTCACTCGTGGGCGTCCTAGTCTCGTTTGTGTACTTCTACTTCCTGTACGGTACGGGGAAGGCGATCGACATGGAGCGGAGGTACGCCGACGTTCTCTACTCGCTGCTCGTCCCCATGGTTCTCGGAGGCGTAACGGTGGATTTAATCGGCTTAGTCGGTCGCGGGGCCACCGTCCAAGAGATAATCACCGGCGTCGCATGGGAGGCTATAGGCTCAACGATGGGCGTCTTCGGCTCGGGGTTCGCGGTTGTCTCCTACGCCTACTTCAGGGGGAGATGGAGGCTCTCAGGGGCTCTTTCTCATGAACTCTAGGCCGCGGTACTGCTTCACGGCCTCGAAGAGGAAGGCGCCCGCGCTGAACAGCGCTATGAACATCACCGTGAGGTCCCTGAAGTCGCCTCTCCACGGCCAGTAGCTGACGTAGCTCACCATGAGCCCCATGAGGAGGGCAGAGTATATGGTGAGCCTGGGGATGAGCATGCCGCGGAGCATGAGGAAGCTGCGTAGCGCCTCGATGCTCTCATGGTCGTTGATCCTGTACTTGCCGTCGAAGCCGGTTTCGATGAGGCTGAGGTCGAGGAGCTTGTTGACGTGGTACTGGGCGAGGCTTGGGCTGCTGAGGCCCAGCTCGCGCCAAATCTCCCTGACGCCCACGCCTCCCTCCGCGGTGAGTATGCAGAGGTAGACGTCCAGGGTCTTCCCGTAGATTCGTTTCCCCTGCGCCATCAAGGTTCACCCAGCTCTACAGTGGTCACCTCTTCAAGGGTGTCGAGGTCGTTAATCTTCAATCTGCCCTGGCTTATGGTGTACAGGTTGTCCTCGATGTAGAGGCTGCGCTCCACCGCGTACTCGGACTCGAACCTGTAGCCACTCTTGAGGAGGCTGTCGTCGTCGATGTGGGTCACCCTGCCGCGGAGCTCTATGCCTTCGCGGCTTACGTCGAAGACGTATGCGCCCTGATAGACGAAGTCGCCGTAGCAGTTGAGGTGGACCACTCCGGCGAAGTCGTCCTCGTCTATCTGGGCCTCCAGTATGGGTATGACCAGCAGGTTCCTCGCCCTGCTGAAGAGGAAGGCGTGGTGGTTGTACAGCGCGGGGCTGTCGCTTCCCCTGTCCCCTATCTCTACCTTGGCGAGTTCACGTGGGTTCTCGACGTCGCTGACGTCGAAGAGGCTTATCTTGATGCCCTGGTGCCACGCGAAGTCGCCCTGCTTGGCCTCCACGGTCTCCTTGCCGACGCCTATGAGGGTGTCCTCGTCGTAGGGGTGGAGGTAGTTGCTGAAGCCGGGTATCTTGAGCTTGCCCAGCACCTCGGGGTTCTCGGGGTCGCTGAGGTCTATGGCGAAGAGTGGGTCAACCTTCTTGAAGGTGACCAGGTAGCATCTGTCGCCCATGAACCGGGCGCTGTATATCTCCTCGCCGGGGGCAAGCCCTTCGAGTGAGCCCACGGTGTTGAGCGCCTCGTCGAGGACATAGACGTTGTTGCCTCCGCTTCTGCGCCAGTTGTTGCTGGTGGTGGCTATCCTGAAGTATCCGTCGTGCTCGTCCATGCTGAACTGGTTGAGGACGTAGCCGGGGACGGTGCCGTTGGCCCTGAAGGTAATGCCGCCGTCGCCGATGCCTATCTTGGTGATGACGCTGCTCTCTCTCCAGTTGTAGCTGACGATGTAGAGGTTCTCTAGGCTGACGTAGAGGCTGGTCCCCGTGTCCAGGAGGAAGGTCTCGGCGTTCACCTCCGCGTCCGGGTCCTGGACGTTGAACGCGGTGACGGTGTGGTAGGTGAGCCTGCCCCGGGTCACGTTGGGGTACCAGACGTCCTCTGCCTCGACGACGCACCACGCCTTGCCATCCCGTATGGTGGGGAGTACCACAACGTCCTCGTCGATGTACGCAGAGTTGGTGACTATGTAGTAGACGTGATCGCCGATGAGGCGGCTGTTGAAGTACAGGCCGTCTATGGTTAGCGCCCTCTCAGGCTCCGGCGACGAGCGGTCCACTATGTCGTAGACCTCTACCCTAGTCTTGGGCTTCTCGTTCTCGTACTCGGGCATCACCGCGTCGTAGAATACCGTGTGGGGCTCGACGTAGCTGAAGACGACGAGCTTGTCGCCCGCCACGTAGAGGTCCTGCACCGTGAGGCCGACGTCGATCTTTGTGACCAGCTGGGCCTCCTCGGCTGGGTACGCCTTGACTATGAGCACCGATTTGCCTTTGGCGATGTAGATGTAGCCTCCGTCGGTCTTCACTATGTCGGCCTCCTCGACGCCCTCCACCTGTATGTTGGTGCCCGAGTAGTCCAGGCTGAAGCCTGTGAAGCCGAACCCGGTCAGGCGGCTGGCCGCGTGCTTGGCGTCCGCGGCGGCGGTCGCCGCCTCTGCTGCTGCCTGTGCTGCTAACACCGCTGCGTCGCCTGTGGTGCCGGCCGAGGGTACCAGCGTGATCTCAAGGGAGACACCGCCCCGTGTGGACCAGAGAGGATAGGACGCGTTTCTGTCCTCAAGGTAGGTCTTGAGCTCCTCGGCACTGCCGAACTGTTTCATGGAGCCGAAGCCCGTGAGGCCGGGCGCCGTCGGCAAGTATACGCCGCCGAAGTTCCAGAGGAACCCGCCCAAGAGGCCGCCTACCATGAAGGCCACGAGGGCGAAGGACGTGAGCTTCCGTGTGTCCAGGGACACGGACATTGCTGGTACCGTCATTTCTATCGATCATAGAGCCTCACGGAGGGGATATAATCCTAGGCATTTGAACACCCCGCGCTCGGTGTTCTAAGGCGTCGAACACGGTGTCCCAGGTGGTGAACCTGCCCGTAGCCGGGTC
>CAZCKR010000178.1:0-2939 GCA_964499305.1 uncultured Candidatus Bathyarchaeia archaeon
TCTACGAGGAGAAGCACAAGGACAAGCTGGCCAAGGAGTTCATGAAGGAGTTCGGCGTGGAGCTTCAGAAGATAAAGCACACCATGGGCAACCTCAGGGACGGGCTCCGGCTGGGCGTCGGCAAGACTGAGCTCGGCTGGGGTCTACAATCCACCCAGTACGCCATGATGATCCTGCCCATCGCCTACATGTTCCAGAGCAGATACATCCTCTTCGGCAACGAGCAGAGCTGCGGCGAGTACTACCACGACAGGGAGGGCTATGTATGCTACCCTGCCTACGACCAGTGCCACATCTGGACCACCCAGATCGACCTCATCACCAGGCAGCTCAGCGGAGGCGGCGTACGCACCATGAGCGTCATCGAGCCCCTGAACGACATCGCCGTCGTCTACACCCTCTACAAGCGGTACCCCGAGGTGTCCAAGTACCACATGAGCTGCTTCGTGGACACCGAGGCGGGCAGAGACCATCGGTGGTGCATGGACTGCAGCGTCTGCAGCAAGATGTATCTCCTCATCAAGGCGTCTGGCTACGACCCCAAGACCGTGGGCCTGGACCGCAACATGCTCACCGAGGACTGCCGCGACTACTTCAGCCTATTCGGCGGAAGCGACGTTAACACCTACGCCCTCACGGGAAGGGGGCGGGACGAGCAGCTCTTCGCGTTCTACCTGGCTTGGAGGAACGGCGACAGGAGCCCCCTAGTCGAGGAGTTCGAGAAACGGTTCCTCGACGAGGCCAAGGGAAGAGAGGACGAGCTTTACAAGACCTTCTTCGAGATTCAGGAGGCCATAACGTTACCCAGCCGCATCAAGAACCAGGTTGAGAGCATCTACAAGGAGGCTCTGAGCGACGTCCCCTAGGCTGCGGGTGGCCTTCTGCTGCAACACGAGGGTGGCAGAGGACGAGTTCAACGTCGAGTTCGAGCCGGAGGAGACCATCGACCACGTCATGAACGCCATTGAGAGGGCGGGCTGGGAGTACCTGCTGATCGAGGCGGACGAGGACTGCTATGAGAACCTGAGACTCCAGAAACCAGACATCGTGTTCAGCAGGGCGGAGGGCTTGAGGGGTGAGAGCAGGGAGAGCCAGGTCCCGGCCTTCTGCGAGATGCTGGGCATCCCGTACGTGGGCTCAGGGATAATGGTCAACGCCATCGGCCTCGACAAGCCGACCACCAAGATGATGCTCGAGTACCACGGCCTCAAGACGGCGCCGTTCCAGGTGTTCACGGCCCCCGATGAGCCCATGCGGCGGGGCCTCGGTTATCCGCTGATACTGAAGCCGAGCCATGAGGGAAGCAGCATAGGGATCAACTGGGACAACGTGGTGAACGACGACGGTGCGTTCAGGGAGAAGCTCGAGGAGATGCTCCTGACTTATAGGCAGCCCATACTGGTTGAGAGGTTCATCGACGGCAGGGAGTTCAGCGTCGGCCTCGTAGGCAACTTCCTCGGCGACGAGGAGCCGACGGTGCTGCCGGTGCTGGAGGTGGACTTCAGCGGGTTCCCTCCTGAGCTAGGCAGGGTCCTAGGCCAGAAGGCCAAGAGCGTCTTCGACGACAGCAGCAACTACAAGTGCCCCGCGAAGATCGAAGACGAGCTCAGGAGACGCATAGAGACCCACGCCAAGGCCAGCTTCAAGGCGCTGAACTGTCATGACTGGGCAAGGCTGGACTACCGGCTGGACGTGGACGGCGAGCTGTACTTCCTGGAGGTGAACACCCTGCCGGGCATCGACTACGACGTCGTGCGGGACGAGCTGAGCTTCTACCCTATGATGTGGTTGGCCGCGGGCAAGACCTACGACGACATGGTGAGGGAGGTAGTACAGGCCGCCTTACGCCGGTACGGCATCTTCGACACCGGCGAAGCCAAGTCCCGGGCCTCCGAAGATAAGCCGAGCTACATCACATAGTCCATAGCGGTTCTGGAGGGGAAGATACTGATTTGGAAGATGACATCACGCATCTGTTTGAAGGCCTGAGGAAGGCCGCGGTTTTCCTGTCTGAGAGACTGGGCAAGCCTGTTGAGGTGAGGGCAAGCACCACGCTGGATGAGGCTGCCCTGGGGCTGTTCGAGTCCGTGGACCACAGAGCGTTCAAGGAGGAGCTCTGGTACAGTAAGGAGGAGATCGCGTCAAAGAGCCGGCGGAAGGGCTTCATCGCCTTCACAGTCTATATCATAGGAGAGCCTGTGGGGATGTTGTACGGGTACGAGTTGGACCCGTCAACCTTCTTCCTGGACGAGGTCGTCGCCCTGAACGAGGGGAAGGGGATAGGGAAATCCTTGGTGAGGCTGCTTATTCAACACTGCAGCGTGAAAGGCTACGGCGAAATCAGTCTGTACACGGAGGAGGTTGACGAGAAGGGCAGAAGGCTGAGGGAGTTCTACGCGGGTCTAGGTTTCCGGCTCAGAGACGCTCAGCCGGAGCAGGGCATCGAAATGTTTTACTCCTTGGGTAAGCCACCTGAGTCGAAAGATTCCCCTCATCCGGTTGCACCTTTCTCTGTTTCAAGTCACCGATGAAACGGCTGGTGAGGTGACATCATACTCTGTTGAGGCTCGCTTGATTATGTATCGGAAAACCCTATAATCCGCTGGGCGTGAACCGTATCCGTGGACACGTCAACCGATGAAAACAGGCGCTTCATAATGGAGGTGCTCTACAGGCACCGGGCTTCGGGTGGAGGCACGGTGAGCCTAGAGGACTGGAGGTCGCAGGATTTCATCGACGCGGGGAGGCTGCACGAGGACATGGAGTACCTTAAAGAGTTAGACTATGTGGAGCTCCTTGATGGACGCGTCGGCCTCACCGAATATGGCTTCACGTTGATGGAGAACCGGGAGTTCAGCTTCTGCCCGCACCTCTGAGGCCGGAGAGCTGCACGATCAAGACGCCGACGAAGACGGCCGCCATCCCGAGCATCTTCGACG
>CAZCKR010000179.1:0-2921 GCA_964499305.1 uncultured Candidatus Bathyarchaeia archaeon
CGCAGAGCGCGGCGTACGACTCGTGGAGCAGCCGCTGGGCGTTCTCGACTATCACGGGGCCCACGCCTTTGACGTCTGCCAGGGGGCCTAGGAGCCTCTTGGTTTTGCCGCTCTTGCTCACCCGCACCTCGGCGTTGGCGAACTCCTCTATCACCCTGTAGGGGGTCTCGTAGTGGGTGAGCAGCTCCTGGGCGAGGGTGGTGCCTATCTGGGGCAGCCCGGAGAGGAGATACACCTGCTGGTCGTGGAGGGGCAGGCTCCTGTTCACGCTGCGGAGCTGTATGGTCCGTTCCTCTTTGGCCTGCTCCCTGTAGGCGAGCCTGTGGAGGAGGACGGCAGTGGACTCGGGGCAGTCGGTGGGGATGATGTTGACGCCGTAGTCCAGTGCCAGGCTGCTGAGGGCGCCGTAGACGCTGGCGGGCCGCATGGCGCTGCGTTTGAAGGCGCGGCTGAGCTGCCCCTCCAGGATGACGATGGGCCGCTCGTATGCCTCGGCCATGTCGCGTGCCTGGCTGAAGAGGCGTCCGTCCTTCATGCTGCCGAGGAAGTCGCTGACGTCTTTGCGTTCGACGCCGACGCGGTCGCTGACGACGTAGTCGCATATGTCCAGTTTCCTGATGTCGACCTCGACGCCGTTCCACATCATGTAGTTGATTATGTCGCGGCGGCTGGACGCCTCGTTGCTGTCGATGCAGATGTGGAGTGTTTCACTCATCTTCGTCTACCTCGAAGGCTATCTCGACTCTCCGGGGGTTGTCGCCGCCCTTGAGGCTCCTGAGGAAGCCGACCAGCATGCCTTTGAAGGCTCGCTGGACGAAGCCGCCGAGGGGCACGGGCTCGTCGTTGACGCGTAGCGTGAACTCGACGCTGTTTCTGACGCATTGTCTGGCGTCGGCCTCGCCGCCGAGTATGGCTTGGCCTAGGCTTCGGCAGTCCTGGTAGCCGCATCCGTGGCAGTTCACGCCTGGGAGCATGGGGTAGGCCTTCTCCTCTACGATGTCTGCGAGGGCCTCGGCGTCCGCGAGGTTCACGACGGGAAGATCGGTGTCTCCCATGAACGTTGAGCCGTGGATCTTGACGGCGGCTATCTCCAGCCCGTTGCTGAGCTTGGGTATGTCGTCGTCCTCACGCGGGACCAGTATCCTTGCGTGGGTGTCCAGCGTCTTGAAGCCTTCGACCACGAGGATGTCGAGGTCCCCGAGGGCCTTCACGGCGTCCCCGATTTGGACGTGGTCGTCTATGAACATGGCTGCCGCGCTCTGGTGGAGTATCGCCGTGGCTTTGGCCCCTGCCTCCCTGTGCCGGGCCGTGTCTTTGCCGGGGGTGTCGAACTCGATGTTCTCGGCGGTGTGCTTCAGGGTGCCGACGCGGTGGCCTCTTCGGGTGAGCTCTGTGACGAGCGTCTCCACGGCTCTGGTCTTTCCGGAGTCTTTGTAGCCTACGACGGCGACGGTCTTTGGTGGGGTCATCATCCACGTTTATCCATGGGGCTGGATAAATCCATTCCCCAGTCTTCATATACGCGTCGGATACATTCTCGGGTGGTATGGTTTCTCTGAGGTTCTACGGCGGGGTCAACGAGATAGGCGGCAACAAGATTCTGTTGACGGACGGCGACACGAAGATATGGTTCGACTTCGGGCAGAGCTTCTCCATGGGCGTGGATTACTACGTGAACTGGCTTCAGCCTCGTAGCTGCCTCAGGGACTACTTCGAGTTCGGGTTGCTTCCGGAGCTGGAGGGCCTGTACAGGGAGGACATGCTCACGGGGACGCCGCTGGGGTACTGTGAGGCCGAGTACCAGGGGGTGTTCATCACCCACGCCCACAGCGACCACGTGAGCCACATCAAGTTCATCGACCCCGGCATCCCCGTCTACACAGGGAAAGGTACCAAGCTCTTCATGGAGGCCATGGAGAAGACCAGCACCTGGAGCAACTACGGGGAACACGACTACAGGGGCTTCAGGACGGGGGACGTGGTGAGGATAGACGGCGTCGAGGTGGAGCCCATACACGTGGACCACAGCATCCCCGCCGCCTACGGGTACATCATTCGTCACAGCGAGGGCAGCCTCGTCTACACCGGGGACATGCGTGTCCACGGGCCCAGGGCGGATATGACTCAGGAGTTCCTGGAGTCCGCCCAGTACGCGGAGCCCTCCGCCATGGTGTGCGAAGGCACACGGATGGCGCGCCGGGGGAGGCGCCGCCACCTCAGCGAGGCTCAGGTGGAGCGCGGCGTCAAGAAGGTCTGCGCCGAGGCGGATGAGGCCGGGAAGTCGGTGATATACACTCACCCGAGCAGGGACATGGATAGGCTGCGGACGTTCCACCGGGCCGCGGAGAGCAGCGGCAGGGTCATGGTCATCCACCCCAAGACGGCGTACCTGCTGGACAGGCTCATCGAGGACGAGCACCTGGACCTCCCGGACCCCAACACGGACGACCTTCTGAGGGTGTATTACCGGCGGAAGCGGAGCGGCACCTACAGCGAGAAGGACTACTACGTCTGGGAGCGCGGCTACATGGACAGGATGATCACCGTGGACGAGCTCAGGGAGCGGCCCACCGACCATATTCTGAACCTGAACTTCCAGAACTTCACGGAGCTCATAGACCTCCGGCCCGAGCCGGGGAGCCATTATATCTATAGTATGAGCGAGCCTTTCAGCGAGGAGGACATAGAGCATGATGTGTTGTTGAACTGGCTGGGTCACTTTGGTTTGGTGTATCATCAGCTTCATGCTTCGGGGCATATGAGCCCGAAGGAGCTGGGGGAGGCCGTTAACTACGTGGGGCCTGGGACGGTGTACCCGGTTCACTGCGAGGAGCCCGGGCTGTTCAGGAACTACTACGGCTCGGTGACTCTTCCCGAGGTGGGCAGGGAGTACAGGGTCTAGGTTTGTACCAAGTAGGTTG
>CAZCKR010000180.1:0-2917 GCA_964499305.1 uncultured Candidatus Bathyarchaeia archaeon
CTTGAGCCTGATCCCCGTGTAGCCCCCGGCTACAAGCCCCTCGGCGGTCGAGGCCGCCTCCTCCGGCTCACCGAGCCCGATGAGGGCAACGTTGGGTATCTTCTCGGGCGGAGACCCGCCAAGCAGCCGGTGCACCGGCACTCCGAGCGTCTTACCCTTGATGTCCCAGAGAGCCATGTCTATGGCGGCCTTCGCCATGCTGTAGGTGGGCGCGTAGTAGTCCATCCTCGCCCATATCTCCTCGGTCTCGAAAGGGTCCAGACCCAGGACGTTTGGGGCCAGCCACCTCTCTATGACGGCTGCGACCACGGGCTGGGACTCCGGGGAGAGCGGCGGCAGCGGCGGCACCTCGCCCACCCCGGTGACTCCCTCGTCCGTGTGCACCCGCGTAAGTATGAACTCGAAAGGCTCACCCTCTCCCAGGTTGCCGTACCGGGCCAGCTTCAGAACCTTACTCCGCGGCAGGTCCACGGGGATGACCTCGATCTCTTTAATCCTCAACTCAGACACCTATCATAAACCTCAGCGACCGTGTATATCAGGTTTAAACACAGATTTTTTTGAGCCTACCCAAATACGAGATTTTATCATACGTAATGGTGACTCAAGTAGAAGAGGGGATTCAATGGTTTTTGGCTCTGGTAAGCTCAGGTACGAGGTGGTCGAGAGGTGGGGCAGGCTCCCTGAGGGGTGGAGCTTCGGGCACGTCATAGGAGTCGCCGTCGACTCACGGGACGATGTCTACGTCGTAAACAGGGGCGAGCACCCCGTGATAGTCTTCGACTATGGCGGCAACTTCAAGGGCTCATGGGGCGAGGGAGTCTTCAACGCCCCCCACGGTCTCTACATCGACGGCGAGGCCGCATACATAGCGGACTACAGGGACCACACGGTGAGGAAGTTCACCCTAGGCGGCAAACTCCTCCACACGTGGGGGACAAAGGATCAGCCCGGCGGGGAGGGAGAGCCCTTCAACAGGCCCACGGACATAGCGATAGCCCCCACAGGAGAGATGTACGTCTCGGACGGCTACGGGAACGCCAAGGTCCACAAGTACGCGAGGGACGGCGAGCTCCTCCTCTCGTGGGGGGAGCACGGCTCCGGGCCGGGCCAGTTCGACATAGTCCACGACATCTGGGTAGCAGCGGATGGGCGAGTGTTTGTCGCGGACAGGCAGAACCACAGGATACAGATATTCACGCCGGACGGGGAGTACGTGACGGAGTGGACTGGCTTCCGCCAACCCTGCAGCGTCTACATCGACGACGAGGAGCTGGTGTATATACCTGAGCTCCAGGCCAGGTTCAGCATACTGGACATGGAGGGACGGGTCGTCGCCAGGTGGGGCGGGGAGAAGAGCAGGGAGCCGGGGCTCTTCATAGCGCCTCACTGCGCTTGTGTCGACTCCAAGGGAGACCTCTACGTGGGGGAGACCCTGGAGGGCAGCAGGATACAGAAGTTCGAGAGACAGTGACCATAGAATCCGTAGCGGGCTCGGCGCGATCCTGACCCATACAGGGTAGGTTCTGCTTCGGCCTCAGGGTCGCAAGGATCGGCCTAGATTGAGTCCAGTGTTTCGACGAACTCGTCTAGCCTGATACCTGTCCTCGCCGTGAGGACGCCGTGGACTCTCCGGTAGTGTTCCTTCGACTCCTTCATCATCTCTACCACCTCAGGCTTCAGCCCCACCGAGTCGACGTCGCCCTCAATGGTCGTGGCGAAGTCGATTATCCTCCTCGCGGCGGCCATGACCTCGAAGTACTCGATATCCGCGACCGCTCTTCCACCCTGCTCGGTGTATTCGGCGAGGATGGGGTCCCTGAACATCTCCCCGCCGAAAGTCGTGTACAATAGCACGGTCCAGCCGAGGTCCATCCTGTGGTCCCCGATCCTGGACGCACCCCAGTCGATGACAGCCTCCGAGCCGTCCTCCCTCAACATGACGTTCATCCCATGGTAGTCCATATGGAGAAGCGACTGAGGCACAGGGTCGATACAGGGCTTACGTTCCGTCAACCAACCCACGACAGGCTTCAGCCAAGATAGTTGCTTCTGAGCAGTTCCTTTGTACCAGTCAAGATTGTCCTGGACTTGGTCGTCGTGAAAAGGTAAATCTGGGATGTCCTTGAAGGGGGTGACGTCGAGCCTGTGGAGCCGGACAAACAGCCGGATTAGATGGGTCAAACCTTTTTGAAACTCCTCGGGTTCTTCGTTCCTGTATGCGGCGTCCAACGTCGTTCCGAGGATTCTCTCCATGAGGATGAACGGCTTCCCGATAGCGACTCCTGATACTTCATGGCTGTAGACCCGGGGCACAGGGTAGCCAACATCACCCAGCTTCCTCATCAAGCTGTACTCTTTAGCTGACTTGCGCCCAGCGTTGTCTCCCTGGAACACCCGTAGAACCCTATGCTCCTTGATCTGGTCTCCGTTTTTCGTTGAATCGACTTCGAACGAGTACAGCTCGGTCTCCCAGCCCATGTTTATCTCGTCGAGGCTGGCGACGGATAGGTTAGTTCTATCTGGTTACAGCGGCTTGAGGTAGGTTACGAGCCGTTCGGCTAGGCGTAGCTTGTTCATACTGAAATCATCTGCGGGCCGAGGATTAAAAAAGGGAACTCAGGTCCTGTAATCACATTAAGATAGTTAGACTCGCATGAAAAGCGGGTTCTGTGGTGTATGCTCAAGATACTGAGCGGATACAGCGTGCTTGTGATTTACGGCTTACTTGGGAATATCAGGTTTCCAATGAGAGATTACTAGTGGCGTACATTTTTTGATGAAAATCAGGTTTTATCGACCTGACCCATGCCCAGCATCCTCGCTATCTTAATGTAACTCCCCTCTAGAGGGTACTCGGGGTGCATGCTCAACCCGAAAGGCATCTTACGCCCCGTCTCCTCCATGTACCTGAGCC
>CAZCKR010000181.1:0-2821 GCA_964499305.1 uncultured Candidatus Bathyarchaeia archaeon
CCTCGACACACAGCTCCAGCCCAGCGGCTTCGACATAACCCTCCACCACATAGAAACCTACAAGGGCGCCGGCGCCGCCGACTACAGCAACCGGGAACGAGTCATAGCCGAGACGACGCCCCTAGAGCCCGACCCCGAAGGCTGGTACAGCCTCCCCCAGGGCGCCTACAAGGTCGTCTACAACGAGACAGTCAAGATGCCCCTCGACGTGGCCGCCATCGCCCGCACACGGTCCACCCTCCTCAGGAACGGCGCCGCCCTCGGCACCGCCGTCTGGGACCCCGGCTACCACGGCGTAGGCAGCTCCCTCCTCACCGTCCACAACCCCCACGGAATACGCCTCATGAGAGACGCCCGCATAGCCCAGCTCATATTCTTCCACACCGGAGAAGTAGAGAAAGGCTACAGAGGCGTCTACCAGAACGAACGCATCGAACCCTAGCCTACGCAACCTATTTAAACCGTTCACCCCTCCAAACAACGCAACGGTGCAACAGAGTTGTCAACCCTATTCAGGACAAGGCTAGCCAAGGAGTTCAGCGACAGGACCGCCAGGTTCCACACCAGCGTCGCCGAAGACCTCCGCATGTTCACGGAAGACGTAGACGGAACCATGGCCCACGACATAATGCTCCACGAGCAAGGCATACTAGACAGAGAGGACCTCGTCAAGATCCTCGCCGCCCTCCAGCAGGTCAAACAGGAGTGGACGGACGGAGACCTAGAGGTGGGGGCCGAGTACGAGGACATACACGAGTACATAGAGGCCCGCGTCATAGAAAAGATCGGCATAGAGGTGGGCGGCAAGATGCACACAGGCCGCAGCCGCAACGACCAGGTCATGGTGGACATGAAGATGGTCACCCGGAAGGAGCTCCTCGAGATCATGATCAACCTCCTCAACCTCGTAAAGACCGTCTGCGACGTAGCCGACCAGCACACAGAGACCCCCATGGTCCTCTACACTCACGGCCAGCAAGCCCAGATAGGAAGCTACGGCCACTACCTCGTAGCCTACGCGGACAGCTTCCTCCGCGACTACCAGAGGATCAAGGAGTGCTACACCCGCGTCAACATGAACCCCTTGGGCTCCGCGGCCATCGGCGGAACCAACTTCAGGATCAGCAGGATGAGGACCAGCGAGCTCCTGGGCTTCGACAGCATCCAGGAGAACAGCGTCGACGCCACCAGCAGCCGCGACTGGGCCGTGGAGACCGCCAGCGTCCTAGCCATCCTCATGGGCAACATGAGCAGGCTCGCCGCCGACATCGTATCATGGAGCGGCTCCGAGTTCAGGTACATAGAGCTCAGCGACGAGTACAGCAGCAGCAGCAGCATAATGCCCCAGAAGAAGAACCCCAGCACCATGGAGCTCGTCAGAGGCAAATCCGCCGAGGCATACGGCTGCCTACAGGAACTCATGACCATGGTCAAGGGCCTCCCCACAGGCTACTACCAGGACCTCCAGCAGACCAAGATACCGCTCTGGAGAGCCTTCGACACCGCAAAGACCAGCGTAGAGGTCCTCGACGGCGCCATGAAGACCATGAAGGTCAACGAGGACGCCATGCTGGCCCAGACCCGGGGCAGCTTCATATACGCCGTGCAGCTCGCCGAGGTCCTCGCCGAGGAGGAGCTCAGCTTCCGCGAAGCCTACAAGGTCACGGCGGAGGTGGTGAACACCCTCATAGCCGACGGCCGGACCCTTGAGCAGCTTAAACCCGACGACGTACAGAAGGCGGCTAAGAAGCTGTTCGGCAAGGACATAAAGGTGAGCAGCGGCATCGCCGAGAAGATCAGCGACCCCTTGAAGGCCCTGAACAACCTCAGGAGCCCAGGAAGCCCCCACCCCGCCAACACCAGCATGATGGTGGAGAACCGGCTTGAGCTCAGGGAGCGGTACTGGAAGGAGCTCGACTTCCTCAAGATCAAGCTGGTCATAGCCGGCGACAACCTGAAGAACGCCCTCCAGACCTACTCCTCCTAAACCCCTTTCCCCCATTCGCCAAAACCCAATCGGCTTACCTTTAAACCCGGGAAGCCTCCACTATCCTTGAACCGGTTTGAGGCGCCAGTGGATAGTAGCAGGCATAGTGCTGATACTCGGGGCATCCCTCCTCGTCGAGCTCTACCTCAACAGACTGTACCCGGAGACAGGGATCGAGATAACCCTCCCAGAGCTCCAAGTTGGGGAAGAACACGTGTACAGGTTCTACAGGGAGGGGCAGCTCGTAGGGACCCACAGCTACATAATCACAAGCCGTGAGGGAGGCGGAGCATCCGCCGAGTACACCATGGTCTCAACGACGGAAATCACGTACGAGGGCAAGAACCTGCTGCTCCGGGGCGAGTACGTCTTCGACCACCTCTACAGGCCCTTGGGATACGCGCTGAACGCATCGGAGGAAGACGCACACACCCGGCTACGCGCCGCCTTCAGTCAAGACGAGGTCGAGATCACCATATCCTCCGGCGGCGAAGTCATGGAGCTGACCGAGCAGGTAGCCGAGGGAACGCTTTTAATCGAGAACCAGATGCCCGGGTACTGGGAGATCCTGTTCCAGTCCAGCACGCTTATGCCCGGGCAGAGGTACGTGGTCGACGCGTTCATACCCCAGCTGGGGGCGGTGGTGAGGTTGACCTTGACGGTGGACCGCGGGACCTCGACGGTGAGACACGACGACGTGGAGCTGGACTGCAAGGTGGTGAGGGAGGCCGATCTAGACCTAGTATTCTTCCTGTACGGCGGGGAGCTCATACAGTACAGGGACGACGCGAACGGCGTCACCATGATAAAAAACGTCTAGAGAGGCTTCCTGAG
>CAZCKR010000182.1:0-2789 GCA_964499305.1 uncultured Candidatus Bathyarchaeia archaeon
CAGCATCTTCTTCGCGGTCTAACTCAAGTCTCTTGGGCTGCCGCTGTGGCAGATCGGCCTCGTGCTCACCGGCGGCCTCACCGTGTCGACTCTGTTCAACCTGGTCGCGGGCTTCCTAGCGGACAGGGTTGGACGGAGAAGGATGCTCGTCTTCTTCGGGCTTCTCTCGGCTGCGGCTGGCTCCGTGTATTTCGTCTCCGCGTATCCTCCTCTCCTCGTCGCCGTGGCCGTGGTCTCCTCCATAGGGTACAGGGGCGGCTTCGGGGCCGCGCAGATGCTTGAGAGAGTCATACTTGCTCAGAGCTGCGCCGACGATAGGCGGACGAGGCTCTACGCGATCCGTAGCACGGGGGGCTCGGTGGCGACCGCCGTGGGTTCCCTGTTCACCGGCTTCGTGGTGATCCTACAGGGCTGGGGGTTCACCGAGCCCGCCTCATACCGCCTTATGTTCGGGGTGTACGCGCTGCTCAACGTCGCTGTGGTGTTCCTGTACTCGCTGCTGGGGAGGAGGCTGAGATCGAGGTGGAGCACGAGGAGCAGGCGCCACTGAGCCCCGAGACCAAGAGATACGTGGTGCTCCTATCGGTGCTTTTCAGCATGGACGCGCTGGGAGGCTCCTTCGTAACCCATAGCCTCGTGGCTTACTGGTTCTTCGAGCGGTTTGGGCTAGGGATGGACTTGATCGGCGTCATCTTCTCGGCGTCGAGCCTCCTCGCCGCTGCGAGCTACATGCTCGCCGCCCGGATAAGCGAGAAGATCGGCCTCATCAACACCATGGTGTACAGCCACCTCCCAGCCAACGTCATGATGGCCCTAGTGCCCTACATGCCTAACCTGCCGACATCCCTCTTCCTGTATCTGGGGCGCAGCCTTTTGAGCCAGATGGACGTGCCCACAAGGCAGTCCTACACGATGGCCATAGTGAAGCCCGAGGAGCGTAGCCGCGTCCAGGGACTCATCAACCTGCCGCGGAGCTTCACACTGGCCGTCGGGCCCAGCATAGCCGGCTACATAATGCAGTTCGTAGGCTTCTCACTGCCTTTCCTCTTGGCGGGGGCGATCAAGGGGCTCTACGACGTGCTCCTCTGGGTGACGTTCAGGAACGTTAAGCCGCCCGAGGAGAGAGAGATTGCCTCAGGTTAAAACCGATAAGCCTAATACCTGTCTCTTGGAACACTAGAAGAGGCATCTAAGTGTCGGATTCATTGTCAAGGTTCATGGACGCCGAGAGCCTGAGGAAGCTCAAGGCGCTCAAGAACCGAAAAGTCGAGGAACAGGTAACGAGGTTCCTCGAGTTATGCAAGCCAGCCAAGGCGACTGTCATCACCGACATCCCCGAGGACATCGCGTACGTCAGGCAGCTGGCCATAGACCTGGGTGAGGAGGCTCCCCTGGAGATGGAGGGTCACACCATCCACTACGACGGTTACTACGACCAAGCCCGAGACAAGGGGAACACCCGGGTGCTGCTCCCTAAGGGTATGAAGATGACGAAGACCATCAACACCATCGGCCGCGAGGAGGGGCTGGAGGAGGTTCTTGGCATCATGGACGGCGCCATGGATGGCAAGGAGTGCCTCGTCCGGTTCTTCAGCCTGGGCCCCAATGGCAGCAGGTTCAATATATGTGCGCTGCAGCTCACGGACAGCGTTTACGTCGCCCACAGCGAGGACATCCTGTACAGGAACGGCTACGAGGAGTTCAAGAAGCTGGGGGACGGCGAGTTCTTCACCTTCATCCACAGCGCCGGGGAGCTGGACGAGCGGAACACCACGGTGAACGTGGACGACCGCCGCATCTACGTGGACGTCGTGGACGGCAAGGTCTACAGCGTGAACAACCAGTACGCGGGCAACAGCCTGGGCTTGAAGAAGCTGGCGCTCCGGCTCGCCATCTACAAGGCCAACCACGAGGACTGGCTCACCGAGCACATGCTCATAATGGGAGTGAAGCACCCGGACAAGGACCGGGTGAGCTACTTCACAGGCGCGTACCCGTCGGCGTGCGGCAAGACCAGCACCGCCATGATACCGGGGATGACCATCGTGGGCGACGACATCGCCTATCTCAAGGCTGACGAGGAGGGTAACTGCCGCGCCGTCAACATAGAGGCCGGCGTCTTCGGCATCATAAGGGACGTGAACCCCGTTGACGACCCCGTGATCTATACGACTCTCACCACCCCCCGCGAGATGATCTTCAGCAACATCCTCATCCACGAGGGCAAGGCGTACTGGCTTAGCATGGGTCTGGACGAGGACGAGTACCCGACGACGGGTATGAACCACAGCGGCGAGTGGTATAAGGGCAAGAAGGACGGGGACGGCAAAGAGATATCCCTAGCCCACCCCAACGCCCGGTACACCATAAGGCTCAGCGAGCTGGAGAACGTGGACCCCAACTGGGACGCCAAGGATGGCCACATCATACAGGGTTTCTTCTACGGCGGCAGGGACAGCGACACCAACGTCCCGATAAGCGAGTCCCTCACCTGGGAGCACGGGGTATATATGGGCGCCACCATCGAGTCCGAGACCACGAGCGCCACCCTGGGCCAGGCGGGCGTCAGGAATAGCAGCCCCATGGCGGTCATGGACTTCATGGTTGTACCCTTCGGGCTGTACCTGTCGAACCACATCAGGTTCGGCCGCAGCCTGGAGAACTGTCCCCGGGTGTTCAGCACCAACTACTTCATCAAGGGCGAGGACGGCCGCTACCTCAACGAGAAGGTGGACAAGAAGGTGTGGGTCATCTGGGCCGAGGGACGGGTCCACGGCGAGTACGGCGCC
>CAZCKR010000183.1:0-2766 GCA_964499305.1 uncultured Candidatus Bathyarchaeia archaeon
GTCCTACACAGCCCAGACGGAGCAGAGATGACCGCCACCCCCAAAGCCCACGCAGCCACCATGAAAGCCGCCAAGGCCCTGGCGTACACCGCCCATGACCTCATCACCCAGCCCCAAGTGCTGAAGAAAGCAAAAGAAGAACACAAGAAGTGGCTGGAGAGACAGGCTAGCCCCTGACCTCGAACAGCTCCAACGCCGCCGCCCCTCCCAGCCACCCCATCAACTCGCGGGCGGCCTCCTCGTCCCCGAGACCACTCTTTATCTTTTTGAGGACCTCCTCCCTCAGCGTCAACGTAACCGACCCCCCTTTGGATGTGAAGGTGGCCGAGACCCCGCCCCCATCCACCACCTCTAAGTTGCGCTTCCCCATGGTACAGCCCGTGCTGCTCTGGATGCCGTCGATGACACACGAGTCAGGGGGCATCCACCTCAACGCGACCCTACAACTCACGTCGAACCACCCCCTACAGTCCAGGTGCCCAAGGGCGTACAGGCCCATCCTCAGCCCCACGGTCATGAAGGGGCCGCCGTGACCGTGGAACTCCACGGCTCTCCGCTCCAGCTCCCCGTCGAGGACCCGCCGCTTAGGCTCTTCCACAAAGTTCACGCAGACACCGCCAACAGTATTATGATTTCAGTGAATGGTAACACACCGTGTATTTAGGTGCTGCGATCAACGCGATTTAAGAGCCGCCACCCCCCACAGAACCCCATGCCCAGGTGCGTCATCTGCTGGAGAACCGAGCCGTGCAGAGGAAACGGGTTCCCCTACTGCAAGGAAGAGAAACCCAAGAAAAACCCGGACAAACACAGCAAAGATCAGTAGACGGTAATCGTCCTGGTGTTCTTGACATACCTGCCCGCGTCAGGCGTCCCCAAGGCGAGCCACTCCCTCTGAAACTTGAAGTACTTCTCGTTACTCCCGTTAGCCTCGAAGACACAAACCACGTGCTCATGCACGCCCAGAGGCATCCCCCAGAAAAGCATCTTGACCCCGAACTGTGAGGCGACCTGACTCCAATTCAGCGGCAGCTCCTTCCGCTCCTCCAGCGACATCTGAAGGAACTCGGGCGTCATCTCACAGAACACGATGTACTTAACCATTTCCAGCAAATCATCCGCATATCCTTATTAAATATATCGGATCAAAACACTGTAAACCCAAATAAAAACGTCCCAGACACCATAAAAAACGGGTTAACACTCAGAAACAACTGAAAACATAGGGACAGGTAGGTGATTTATACCCCGAGCCACTCTTAATCTCGATACACTTGTCCCGAAGCTACATCGAACTGAGCAAGGACGAGAGGGACCACGCCCTGGCGCTCCACCGTGAGAGCGTCGTCATCGACGCGAGCATCGTCGCGTTCATCCACTACGTCGGGGAGGACATCTGGATCGACGACGTCCTCAAGGGGGGGCTGACAGCGACCAACGCCACCGTCTGCATGGGACGCGCCTTCAACGAGGCCCTCACCGAGCTCGGGGGATACCACGAGTGGGCCGAGAAGAAGAAGGAAAAAGCGCTCATCGCGTTCAAGGCCTCGGACATCGAGAAGGCGAAGAAGCAGGGGAAACACGCCCTCATCCTCGGCCCCCAGGACAGCAGCTTCCTCGAGGGGAACCTCCGCTTCCTCAAGGTGGCCCGGGACTGGGGCATCCGCATCATCCAGCTCACCTACAACAGCAGGAACGAGGCGGGGGACGGCTGCACGGAGCGCTGCGACGCGGGGCTCAGCAACTACGGCGTCAAGCTCGTGGAGGAGATGAACAGGCAGGGGGTCCTCATAGACCTGAGCCACACCGGGGACAGGAGCGTCACGGAGGCCATCGAGACGAGCAGGGACCCCGTGAGCTTCACCCACGTCATCCCCCGTTCCTCGACCCCCAGGGAGACGGGGGGCTACGCCGCCTGGATGAGCAGCGGCCCCTACGGCGAGTTCCTCAGGTACTCGATGCAGAGGGGGAAGACCGACGACGCCCTCCAGGCGTGCGCCGAGAAGGGCGGGGTCATCGGGGTGACGCCGTACTTCGCGAAGAAGGCGGGGGACTCGACCCTCACCGACGACCTCATGGACCAGGTGGACGCCACCGTCGACCTCGTGGGGGCGGACCACGTCGGCTTCGGCTCCGACCTCGACTTCAGGAACAGCGTCTACAGGGGGGCCCACATATGGAAGCACCCGGACCGCATCGACGTCGACTACTTCACCCCCATGGACAAGTCCTGGGGCTACGGCTGGCTCGAGCACATGCCCAACCTCACCAAGGGCCTCGTGGCCCGGGGCTACTCAGACGAGGAGGTCAAGGGCATCCTGGGCGGCAACTTCCTCAGACTCTTCAAGAAGGTGTGGAGCGGCTAAACCCCCATTTTTATGACGTAGTTGGTAGTCACGAGGTTTAACAGGGGCAGTGCACACTCTGGAAATCAACCTGTAGTATTAACTATAGGTTCAATGGCTAACCGCTCAATCGTCCACCAGCTACTCGACGAGCACGTGGACGAGGCTGGCAACTGGATAATAGTCTACGACTTCATCGAACACAAGCCCAACCCCAACTTCTGGGTGAACCTGAACCGGATAAGCAACTCGCGTGGAGGCGGCTTGATACAGTACAGCGTCTACCAGACAGAAAGCCTCAGGGAAGCCCAGGCGGTAAGGGAACTCGTGAACCATTACGGGGGGGAGGCGATGGTGTTCAGGTGCGTCGAGGCCAACCTGTAGTATTCACTACAGGTTCAACGTATAGTATTGACTACAG
>CAZCKR010000184.1:0-2759 GCA_964499305.1 uncultured Candidatus Bathyarchaeia archaeon
TACTCACGCTCATCATCGCGCTGTCATACGCCCCTGCTCAAACCCACGCCGACGCTATAGGCAGCTCCCTCGTCGAGGGAGACTTAGTTCTGACAGGCTCCATGAACAGAACCATCGCGAACACGTTCCTAACCTTGGAGGGAAGCCTCGTACTGGAGGACGACGCGTCGCTCACGCTGGTGAACTCCACACTGGTCCTCGCCGAGGTGCCCGACACCAGCCAAACCTACGTGCTCCGCGGGAGAAGCAGCCTCACCGCCATCGACTCCAACATCACCTGGAGCACACAGGGCGGGATACGGCTCACAGAAAACTCCACCGCCCACCTCGAAGGCACCCACATCTTCCAAGAGTACCAGAGACTCAACAGAACCCTCTACAGCCACGGGTTCGGGCTTAGCGAAGGCTCCACGCTCACCGCGCTTAACTCCAAGGTAGGCTACCTGAGGCTCATCGACAACGCCTCCGCCACAGTCACCGACTCCACAATAGGCGACTTCACCACCCGGTCCACCGAAGCCACAAATGTAACAGGCTCCACCATACTCAAGACCACGCTCCTCTACACCGGGAACAGCCTCCACGTCAACGGCAGCCTCACGGGGCTCCACCTGGAGTTCAAGCCGGACCACCTGTTAACCGAGGGAGCCGCCCCACACCCGTTCACCCTGGCTCAGACCAGGATAGGGGCGCCGCCGAGCCTAGACCTCACAGGCTGCACCCTAAAAGCCGAGAACACGGCCCTCAACGTCGTCATGACGTGGGGCCAGTCCCACGTCTCGGTCACCGGCTCCCAGGTCTCAGCTCTATACCTGATCCAGGGCGCGTGGGTCTACGTCAACGACACCCGGCTGGACTCGTTGACCCTGAGGGAGGGCGACTTCAACGTCCAGCTGAGAGACGCCGACGCCGGCACCATTCACTCCTTCATGACCACGGGCCTCAACCTCAAGACCCTAGACAGCCACGTCGGCACCCTCAACCTGGAGTTCGCGTACCCAGGCAGCGCCAGCAACATAGAGCTGGTAAACACCAGGGTGGACCGCCTCCCTCTGAGCCCATGGGGCCCGAGCCCCTACCAGTTCCAAGGCTCCACGATACTGGAAAGCGTCACCCTCAACGCCGACATCTTCGGGGCGCCCCCGACGGTCCTCACAGGGAGCCTCAGCTTCGGCGAGAACTGCACCCTCGCCCAAGGGACCGAGCAGGGAGTCACACAGGTCACACGGGTCTACAAGGCATCGGTCACGAAGGGAGGAAAACCCGTGGAGAGCCAGCCGTGGCAGCTAGCCAGAGGCGACCAGATAATACGGGAGGGGGAGACGGACGCCGCCGGGGAGGCGGTGATCACCCTCAGGTACCGGAGGCTCTACGAGGTAGTCGAGGACCCCCAGCCCGGCGGCCCCTACCTGAGTGACGTCAACAACCTCACGGACACAGTCACCATCCGGGTAGGGGACGCCGCTTACGAGCTGGGCCTCCTCACCGAGACCCCCGTCCGATTCGAGCTGGAGCCGCAGCAGCCTAGCGGCGCGTGGCAGATAGCGTTGGCGGCGGTCGCCGTTGCGGCGATAGCCGTGGCCGCGTTCATGTACAGGCGGGGCAGGTAGGCCGCCACCTGAAGGGGGCGCCGCGACATGGTTGGGCGCTGCTGTGACCCCGTCCCTCGAGGTAACCGCTATATTCGCGGCATAGGAGTATGGTATGATCACGTTGGAATCGGAAAGATTCGAGAGGGTCATGGCCGTCATGCGCCGCGAGGTGCCCGACAGGGTGCCCTGGAGCATCTGGGGCCACTTCCCCGCCGTAAACTGGCTTGACCACTACAGCTGGGAGCTGGCCACCCGTAGCGGCGAGGAGTCGGCCAAGGCCCACATGGCTCTGCTGCGCGAGCTCGACTACAAGATGGACGTGCTCAAGGTGACGCCCTACTACAGGTTCATGGCCATGAAGTGGGGAAGCAGGTTCGACTTCAGGGACAACGAGGAGGAGGCCCACACCCTCAGCACCACCGTCAAAGAGCCCGGCGACTGGGAGAAGCTATGGGTACTCGACCCGAGGAAGGAGCTACGCGAGTACGTGCGCTGCAACGAGGTGCTGGCAAGGGACCTGCGTAGGATGCCATTCATCTACACCATACCGAGCCCCATCATCCAGGCCATGAACGGCGTAGGCACCCCGGAGCGGGTGATGGAGGACATGAAGAGCAGCCCTGGCGCCCTTGAGGATGGCATGGAGACCATAACGGAGACCACCATCGAGTTCGCCAAGGCATGCGTGGACGCCGGAGCCACCGGCATATTCTACGGCATCGGCGGCGGTGGCCGGATCTGGCGGGAGCTGTCCAAAGAGCAGCTGGAGAAGTACGCCCTCGGCTACGACAAGCAGGTGCTGGACGCCGTGGACTGCCCCATCAAGCTCATGCACATCTGCAGCACACCCCAGGGCAACCCCCAGGACAAGAACCTCATGGAGGACGGCTGGTTCAAGAAGTACCCCGTGGACTGCATCAACTGGGACGCCCACGAGTACACGTGGCTCGACAAAGCCAAGAAGATATACAAGGACAGGTTTGCCGTCTGCGGCGGCCTAAACAGGGTGACAACTTTACGGACAGGCACCCCCAAGCAGGTAGAGGCCGAGGTAAAGAAGGCCATCGAGGACGCCGGTGAAGGAGGCGGCTTCATGCTGGGCCCGGGCTGCACCGTCTACCAGGACATGCCCAGGGAGAACTACAACGCCGTAGGCAGAGCCGTCAT
>CAZCKR010000185.1:0-2747 GCA_964499305.1 uncultured Candidatus Bathyarchaeia archaeon
TGTCCAGCGCCCTGATGGCGTCGAGAAGCGGCGGCCCGAATATCTTAACGTAGCTCTTCATACTTATCCCGAGAAAAGGAGGTTATTTAAATATTCAGTGAAGGTTGGAGGCTCCCGGGTCTACCTTCCCCGTTTGAACCTCTTCCCTATGTCGCCCAGTGTGAACCGCGCCGTTATTATCCTCTCCGTGCTGAATATCTTGGCGGCGACGTAGAGCACCACGAATGTCCATACGCTGATGAACGCGATGCTTCTGATGACGACGAAGTAGTCGCCGAGGAAGGCGGCCTTGGTCGCTATGATGCTGTGGGTGTACGGGATAACCAGCAGTATCCACTGGACGGCCTGGGGGAGCATGTCTATGTCGCTGAACATGAGTATTATCGCCGGGATCATTATGGGAGTGATGAGTATCCCGGTGAAGCTCTGTGCGCTGCGGACGTTGTCCGCGAACACAGCGATGCTCAACGCCATGGCCAACGCCGAGACCAGGGTAACAAAGATGACCACCCCCACGAGGAGCATGCCGAACGGCGTGATGCCTACGCTCACCTCGTCTATGCTCATGGTGGCCGCCTCCGGCACGAAGGCGAAAGCCGAGTTCATGTAGTACCCGAACCCGATGAGGTAGCTGACGGAGCCAGCTATGGCTATGACTATGCTTCCGCTGAGCTTCCCCGCCAGCACGGTGAGCCGGCTCACGGGCAACGTCATCAGGGTCTCCAGGGTCTTCTGCTCCTTCTCCAGCGCTATGCTTGTGGCGGCCATCTGTATAGCGAACATCACCATCATCATCACCATGATAGGCAGCATGATGCTCTGGCTCATCACCAGGCTGATTATGCTTGTGGGCGGGATGTCCAGCACCGTGCCCTTCAGTATCGACGCGTACCGTATAGATATGGGGCTCCTGATGGCCTCAGGGGCGCCCGTTCCCCCCGTCTGCTCCAGCAGCCTCCTGATCTTGCTAATGCTGAAGTAGTAGTTGTAGACGTTGATGAGGCTACTCACAATGTTCGTGCTCTGGGTCTCGGCCATGTTCAGCTTCCTGAGGTTGGCGTACACCCTGAGCTCGCCCCTCATGCTCTGGGTGAGGTTATCGTTGTAGCCCCGGGGGATGTAGATGAGGGCGTTGCTGTCGGTCTCCTGGAACTGCCTGAGGGCGTCCTCCAGGCTGGCGGCCTCGATGGGCACCACGGTGTTGTTCCTGTAGAGGTACTCCAGAAACGCCTCCGTGACGAACCCCTCGTCGTCCGTGTAGACGGCGAAGCTGGCGCCGACGACGGCCCTCTGCACCGACTCCTGGCTTATCCTGATGGCGCCGCCCATGACCGGGAAAATGATGATGGGCATGAGTATGACGCCTATGAGTATCTTGGGGTCCCTGACGAGCTCCTTGATCTCCTTGACGATGAGGGAGGATAGTTTACTCGTGGTTAGTCACCTCCATGAAAACATCCTCCAGGTTCTTTGCGCCGTAGCGCATCCTAAGCTCATCGGGTGTGCCCTCCGCCACAATTCTGCCGAGGTCCATGAGGGCGACGCGGTCGCATAGGTACTCCACCTCCAGCATGTTGTGGCTAGAGAGGAGGACGGTGACGCCCTGCCTGTCGGCGTAGTCCTTGATCATGTTTCGCACGTGGACGCTCTGGATGACGTCCAGCCCCGAGGTGGGCTCGTCCAGTATGGCGAGCCGGGGCTTCATCATGAGGGCCCTGGCGATGAGGAGCCGGCGCTTCATCCCCTTACTGTAACCATCCGACCTGTCCCTGAGCCTTTCCCCGAGGCCAGAGATGAGCCTCCCCTCCTCGACGAAGCTGTCCCGCTCCTCCTTATCGTCCGCGTAGAAGCCCGCCATGAACTCGAGAAACTCGAGGCCGGTGAGATGCTGGTAGAGACCAGCCTCCTCGGGGAGGTAGCTCAGGACCTCCCTCACCTTCTCGGGCCGCCTAGCCACGTCGAAACCGAAGACCTCGGCCCTCCCAGAGGACGCGCTGATGAGGGTGCTCAGTATCCTCAGGGCCGTAGTCTTCCCGGCGCCGTTGGGGCCTATGAGGCCGTATATCTCGTTCTCGTTGACGGTGAAGCTGGCGCCTCTGAGGGCCTGGGTGCTCCCGAAGTTCTTACCTAGATCGACGGCTTGGATGGCGTGCAAGGCTTCGCTGCTCCTTTTCTCAAGGCTATGACGTGGGCTCGCTTAAAAACTATACAACATCGCCGACGATACAGCTTAAAACCGGTTGCAGTCAAATAGTTTGACATGAAGGTTCTAGCGTTCAACTCCAGCCCGAGGAAGGAGAAAGGCGTCTCAGACATCGTCATGAACCTCTTCCTCGAAGGAGCGGAGGAGGCTGGGCTCGACGACATCTTCGAGGCCCCCAACGGCATTCCGGGGCTGGAAACCTACCTGCCTCTCCTACTCAACGGCGTAAACGAGGGGTGGCTCAGCCTCGAAAGGCTAGCCGCGGCGTCATCGGAGAAACCCGCCATGGTGTACGGCGTCTACCCGCGTAAGGGCGCTTTGAAGATAGGCTGCGACGCCGACATGGTCATCGTCGACATGAAGCGCAGAGTCAAGCTCAGCGACGACACCCTGATCACGGCCTGCGGCTGGACGCCCTACGACGGCATGACCGTCCAGGGTTGGCCCACCGCCTCGATACTCCGCGGAAACGTCGTCATGGAGGACGATCAGGTGCTGTCGAAGAAAGGATCGGGCAGGTTCATACCCCGCCTCGACGCGTGAC
>CAZCKR010000186.1:0-2734 GCA_964499305.1 uncultured Candidatus Bathyarchaeia archaeon
GAGTCCAGCGGTGAGTGCCTCGTCAGGCACGACGGCAACGACGAGGAGCTACGGAGGGTGGCCATAGAGAACGCGGAGGCGCTGAGCTGCGGCCACAGCTTCAACGTGGTCATGAGGGACGCCTACCCCATCAACGTGCTCACCCAGCTCAAGATGGTGCCCGAGGTCTGCAGGATATTCGCGGCCACGGCCAACCCGCTCCAGGTCGTCGTCGCCGAGACGGAGCAGGGCAGAGGTGTCATGGGCGTCGTCGACGGCTCCAAGAGCAAGGGCGTAGAAGACGAGAAAGGCATAGAGTGGAGGAAGGGTCTCCTCAGGAAGTTCGGCTACAAGACCTAGCCGAGCACCCTCTTTAATAGCTCCGGGAGCCGGTCCATCGGGTGATCCCCCGGAACCTCCTTGATCAGCCCCTTCTCCATGTACCTGTCCAGCAGGGGCTGGGTCTTCTCCCTGTACACCACCAGCCTGTTCCTGATCACGTCAGGCTTGTCGTCGTCACGTAGTATAAGCTCGGAGCCGCACTTGTCGCATACCCCTTTCTTCTTCGGAGGCTTGGATACGAGGTGGTAGACCTCCCCACAATTGGGGCAGCTGCGCCTGTTGCTCAGCCTCTTTACGATGGCCTCGTCGTCTAGGGTCACGTGGATCACGTAGTCCAGCTTCAAGCCGTTCTCCTCGAGGATTTTGTCCAGAAACTCGGCTTGCGGCGTGCTGCGTGGGAAGCCGTCGAGTATGAAGCCGTTCTCCAGGTCCGATTTGCTGAGTCGCTCACCCACGACGCCGTTCACTATCTTGTCGGGGACAAGCTCGCCGCGGGACATGTAGCCGTCCGCGATTCTGCCGTACTCGGTTGCTTTTGTTACGGCCTCCCTCAGCATGTCGCCGGTGGTGATCACGGGGACGCCGTAGAGCTCGGATATTATGTGCGCCCGGGTTCCTTTGCCGCTCCCCGGTGGGCCAAGCAGGACGATCCTGAGAGGACGCCTCATACGAATCCGGTGTGGAACACCGTCCCGTGCATTAAAGATTTACTGTACAGTGTTCCAATATTTGTCAGGCATGGAGCCTTACAGAGAGTTTACCGCGCTGGGTTGGTTTCTCATCGTCCTCGGCCTCCTATTCGTGGCCCTGCCGTACATAGTGAGGGTGGCGCCGAGTGTCGAGAGGCTGCCCTGGTTCATCCTATGGGTTTACAGGAGGGATGGCTTCTACTTCGCGACCAGCCCGCTCCTCATAATCCTCTCCGTGCTATCCATCGTGTGGAGCTACCTGAGGCGGTGAAGGGTAGCCTCTTATACAGTGCCCGAAACCATTCAGCTGAGATGGTTAGGCGCAGGGTGATCCTCGTCGTGCGGGACGGGTGGGGGTACACTGAGGAGACAGCGGGGAACGCGGTCCACATCGCGGAGACGCCTAACAACGACAGCTACATGGAGCACTACCCGTGGACCCTGCTGAAGTGCACGGGTAACGCCGTAGGCCTACCCGAGGGCACGCAGGGCGGCAGCGAGCCTGGGCACCTCACCATGGGCGCCGGGAGGGTCGTGTGGCAGCCCCTTGAGGAGATAAACCGGAGCATCATGGACGGAAGCTTCTACGAGAAGCAGCCTTTCCTCGACGCCATACTGCGCTGCCGTGAGACGGGCGGAAAGCTGCACCTCGCCGGGCTGTTCAGCGATCAGGGAATACACGGGACTACCCATCACCTCCACGCCTTGCTTGAGCTGGCGAGACGCGAGAGATTCGACAAGGTCTACATCCACTGCTTCCTCGACGGCAGGGACGTGCCGGAGAGGAGTGCCGCCGGGTTCCTAGAGGAGACGCTCAGCGTCGTCGATGAGAAGGGCGTCGGCCGACTCGCGTCTATGGTCGGCAGGTACTACGCCATGGACCGGGACACCAACTGGGGCAGAACCCAGAGGGCATACGATCTGCTTACGCTCGGCGTGGGCAGGAATGAGCGCGACCCCTTCGAGGCGCTGGAGCATGTCTACGCCGAAGACCCTGAGCTCACCGACTACTACGTGGAGCCCATAGTGCTGACGGATGAGGACGGCTCACCCGTGGCTACGGTGGACGACGGCGACGCCTTCATCTTCTGGAACTTCCGGAGCGACAGAGCGAGGCAGATAACCTACGCTTTGACCGACGCTGGGTTCAGCGAGTTCAAGCGCCGTAAGTTCCCCGACGTCTTCTTCGTCTGCATGAGCGTCTACGACCAGAACCTAGCCTTACCTGTGGCGTACCCGCAGCACAAGGTGAGGAATAACCTGGGGAACGTGCTGAGCGCCGCCGGCCTCAGGCAGCTCAGGATAGCCGAGACAGAGAAGTACGCCCACGTGACCTTCTTCTTCAACAGCCAGATCGAGGAGCCCAACCCGGGGGAGGACAGGATACTGGTGCCCAGCCCTAAGGTGCCCAGCTACGAGGACAAGCCCGAGATGAGCGCCTATGAGATAACCGGTAGGCTAATCCCGGAGATCGCCAGAGACTTCTACGACTTCATCCTGGTCAACTACGCCAACGGGGACCTGGTCGGCCACTCAGCGAACCTGGACGCCGGAGTGAAGGCGTGCGAGGTCGTCGACGAGTGCCTAGGCATGGTGGTGGATGCCGGGCTGGGAAAGGGTTACACGGTCCTGGTCACGGGGGACCACGGAAACGTGGAGACCATGTTCTACCCTGACGGCTCGCCGAACCCCAGCCACGGTGTGAACCCGGTGCCCTTCATACT
>CAZCKR010000187.1:0-1380 GCA_964499305.1 uncultured Candidatus Bathyarchaeia archaeon
ACCGTCAGCGCCAGCGTCTCGACGACGGTGGTGAGCTCCTCAAGGCATACAGACTCGTTGGGGCCGTGGGCCGCCCGGACGTCTCCGGGGCCGAACACCACCGTGGGGGTGCCGCCGACGTTGATGAGGAGCCTCGCGTCCGACGCGTATGTCATCCCCTCGTAGACGGGTTCGACGCCTGTCACGTCCCTGTAGGACTCGGCCACCGCCGCGACGATGGGGTGGTCGACCGGAACCATCGACGACGCGAAGCTGTACCCGTCCCACCGGACCTCCGGCCTGTTCTCCACCAGCCACGGATCGCCGTCGGCGATCTCATCGACCTTGGCCTCCAGCTGCCTCCGCGCCTCCTCCTTGGCCTCCCCCACCTTCACGCCGAGGCGCGCCTTGAACACCACCCGCTCCGGGACCGTACCGGGCCAGCTCCCTCCCTCCACCGTGCCGACGTTCACTGCGTAGGGCGTCCTGTATCTGCCGTACAGCGGGTCGTCGACGCCGTCGTTGCGCTCACGCTCAAGCTCCCTTAGGCCGTTGAACAACGTGATGAACTTCTCGACGGCGCTGACGCCCTCCTCCCTCACGCAGGCGTGGACGCCCCGCCCCGGCACCGCGACGGTAAAACTCATAGCCCCCGCGATCTCTGGCGCGACCTTGGCCTCGGTGGGCTCCATGATGACCCCGGCGTCTGCCGAGTAGCGGAGGCTGGTGGCCAGGGCGCCGCACCCGCCGTCCTCCTCGCCGATGACACTCGCCAATAGAACCCTACCCTTCGGCTTGACGCCAGCGTCCATCAACGCCTTGACGGCGTAAATGCCGCAGGCTAGGCCCGCCTTCATGTCTGTTACGCCCCGCCCGTAGAGCTTGCCGTCCTTAATCGTCGCCTCCAGCGGAGGCGTATCCCAGTTGCCCAGCTCCCCTGGGGCCACCGTGTCTATGTGCCCACAGAGCATGAGGCTGGGCTCGCCTTCGCCCCAGGCGCCGACGACGCCCATCCCCTCGTCTCGGGGGATGCTCATGCTGTAGTCGGGGTGTTTTCCTAACTCGTCGAAGTCGATCATCCAGGTGTCCACCGTGAAGCCGAGGTTCCTGAGCTTCTCCGCCACCACTTTCTGGGCTGCCGTCTCTTTCCCGCCGAAGCTTGCCGTCGCGATCAAAGTCTCTATGAATCTCATCATGCCGTCTACGTCGATGAGCTCCAGCACCCTGCGCTCGGTGTCGTTCATGGCAGTACAGTTGCGCCTCACTCTAAATATGAGCTTCGAAATATTCGCGGAGCTGGAAAACATTAAGACGGAGTGTACCCTTTGTTCGGTGATTGGTGAACCACTTGAAGGCGGTCGTGAAGTCCAGGCCTGAGTCGGGGGTCGAGGTAAAAGACGT
>CAZCKR010000187.1:1480-2686 GCA_964499305.1 uncultured Candidatus Bathyarchaeia archaeon
CACTTCGTCAACGACGTCACCCCCTTCCAGTCAGGAGACCTCGTCGTGGTCCAGGGCTGCGGCCCCATAGGCCTCTTCAGCGCCCAGCTCTTCAGCCTCGGAGGCGCGAAGGTGGTCATCTCGGGGCTCGGCGTCGACGGGGTCAGGCTCGGTATCGCTGAGAAGCTTGGGTTCGAGACGGTGAACATAGACGAGGTCGACCTCGTGGAGCACGTCATGGAGTTGACTGGGGGGAAAGGCGCCGACGTGGCCTTCGTTGCCGTGGGGGCGCCTCCTGCGGTCAAGCAGGCCATGAGCCTCGTGAAGAAACGTGGCACGATCACAGTTGTTGGCATATTCGGTAGCCATGTGCCTGTGGACATGACGTGGCTGGTGAGGAGGGAGCTCACGGTGATGGGCGCCTACGACGCCAAGCCCGTCAACTTCCCCACGAGCATCTCCCTCATCTCGGAGGGCAAGGTGAACGTCCGGGACGTGCTGACCCACAGGTTCAGCCTCGACGACGCCGAGGAGGCCTTCAGGGTAGCCCTCGACAGGACAGGCGGCAAGGTGGAGTTCACGCCCTGATGACGGAGAAGGGCTACGCCTCGTCTAACTGGGTCGACTTCCTGCGGCGGCTTCCCGGCCTCTTCGTCGGCCTCTTCTTCTTCGCGCTAGGCGTTGTCATGACTCTGTACGCGGATCTGGGGATGGCGCCGTGGGGCGTGCTGCAGGTGGGCCTGACTAAATCCATATCCCTCTCGTTCGGGCAGGTAAGCCAGGTCGTGGGCCTGGCCGTGCTCGTCCTCGGCTGGGTGCTCGGGTTTCCTCCCGGATTCGGGACCGTGATGAACATGTACTTCGTAGGCTACTTCGTGGATCAGATCATGGCCTGGGGCCTAGTCCCCACGCCGGGGAGCCTGCCGGGTCAGCTGGCTCTCCTGGTGGGAGGCATCCTGGTGCTCGGCGCAGCGTCATATATGTACCTCAACCCCAGGCTGGGCGCAGGCCCGAGGGACGGTCTGATGATGGGCCTCGTCCAGAGGCTGGGCAGACCCGTCTACCAGGTGAGGGGAGCCATAGAGGTCACGGTGCTCGTCCTGGGCTACCTCCTGGGTGGGCCCGTGGGCGTCGGCACCCTCATCACGGCGTTCACCACGGGCTACGCCGTCCAGCTCGCGTTCAGGCTCGGGGGCTACGACAAGGACGCCAGACACATGGACCTCT
>CAZCKR010000188.1:0-2668 GCA_964499305.1 uncultured Candidatus Bathyarchaeia archaeon
AGATGAGGCGCATGGGCGAGCAGGCCAGGGAGACCGTGCTGGAGCGCTACACCACCGACAAGATCGTGGACCAGTACAGGGCGGTCTACCAGCGGGTCACCTCTGGCTAAACAATATATTCCGTCGTTACACGAAGTCTGGTATGACCCAGAAATCAACCTACTACGACAAGAGAAGCGGGTTCTGGAGAAGACACTTCGACCAGGCCATCGAGTATGAAGAGTTCCTCGAGAAGGAGGATCAGTCCCACGCCGAGCGGTGGAGGGAGACGATGAGCCGCCTACCTGACCTGACGCCCGAGCAGGTCGAACGCCTCAAGGGATACAGCCGAGAGCTGAACGTCCTCGTCTACGGAGGCATCTGGTGCGGCGACTGCGTCAGGCAGGGCCCAATGCTGAAGAAGATAGCGGACGTCATAGGCCCGCAGATGAGCCTCAGATTTATCGACCGCGCCGCCTCGGAGGAGCTGCAGGACGAGCTTAGGATACTGGGGGCACTCCGGGTGCCCGTCATCGTCTTCCTCTCCGAGGACTTCTGGGAGGTGGGACGCTTCGGCGACAGGCTGCTAAACGTCTACAGGGCCAAGGCGGCCAGGGAGATCGGCAGAGGCCCAGGCGCCGGTGTGCTAAGCCCCAAAGCCCTAGCGGCGGAGATGTCCGAGTGGGTGGATATATTCGAGCGCATGCAGATAATGCTCAGGCTCTCTCCACCCCTCAGACAGCGCCACGGCGACTAGGTGTTCACGAAGAACATCGACGAGTTCGGCGTGTGCTCGTTGTACTGGCGGAGGTAGACCCCCACCACATCAGCGACCCCGGTCACCAAAGCCAAGTCTATCCAGGCCCAGCTCACCTCCTGGCCGCGACGCTCGGGGCTGAACCGGCCGTACGCCCAGGAAAGATACTTTTCAACCATGGACAGAGCGTTTTGCTTCGCCCTCATCTCCTTGATAAGGGGGCCACGATCCCTGGCTTCGCCCAGCCTGCCCTTTATGGAGTCGACGTCGCTCTGAAGCGCCTCGGCCTTCGCCACTAGGCTCGAGTACGTTTCCTCTATCGAGGCCTCTATCGCGTCGTGGCTCGTCTTGAGGGCTTCCATGTCGCCGTCGTTGCGGGCCTTCACCCACTCCCCTAGGGCGTCGAACAGGGTTTCGCGTAGGATCGTTGGGTGCCCCGCAGCCTTGACCTCCTCGCCGTACGCCTCGTTCCAAGGCGTGTTGTAGAATGCTCTGGTGTAGCGGAGGTAGACCGGGAACGGCAGTCCGAGCCTCTGGGCCGCGGGGACCACCTCGGCGTAGTAGCTGGTCTCGCCGGGGCCCCCTACGTGGGCGAGCACAGGCATCACGGAGTCCACGATCACCTGCCTCGAGTCGACGCGGGGGCTTATCCAGTCTATCAACTCGCTGAGGTCGGGGCTGGAGGCGCTGAACGAGTACTCGTACATAGTCTCGCAGCGGGGACACCTGCCCTTCACCGAGGCGGTCGAGTCGCCTCCCACGTACCTGGGCTCGATCCTGGCCCTGTTGCAGCCGGGGCTGGAGCACTCAAGGAAGAACGGGACATATTCCCTGCCTCGCCTCCCTATCTGTGGCCTGAAACCGTACGCCTCCACCCGCTCGGCGGCCTCGTTGGTGGCCTCGATGAAGCCGCTCCTGTTGGGCTCGGCGAGAAGAGTCTCGTAGCCCCGCTGGAAGAAGGGCCTTATCCCCGGCTTGGAGGGCGACAGCACGGGCACGCCGAGGCCAGCCTCCAGGTTGACGACGATGCCGATGATCTTGGCCGCCCAGTCCGAGACGTTGCCTGTGGAGTAGTAGGCGCCCCGTATGACTGTGAGTACGTGGTCGAGGTTCCTCGCGACGCGCTCCTGGGTCTCCGGCTTCACGCCCTTCATCATGCCCCTGTAGTTGCCCGTGATCTTCTCCACGGTCTTGGTGAGCCACTTCTCGGGCGGGTTGGGGAGCATGTGTATGGGGCTTCCCTCGTATTCTGGGCCGGCCGGGTAGGTGATCAGCAGCCCCCTCGCCGAGGGGCTCGGGAGCCTGATGTTCAGGAGCTCTGCCTGGACTCCATCATAGTCCGCGTTGTAGAACACGGGCACGTATCCGCCGCCGACTGCGCAGAGGGTGTGAGCATATGCTATCTTGTTCAGTATCAGGCTTGAACCCGCGAGGCACATGGGCTGCTGCCCCACCTCCACGATTCCAGAGTCCAGTGAGTCTATCCGCTCGCCGACCCTGCCCGTGAGGATGCCCAGCTCCCGCTGATAACCTCTGACGGCCTTCCTGAATCCCTCGAAGTCGTCGGGCGTCGAGCCGTACTTTTCCCTTATCTCTTTTAGAAGCGAAGCCGCTTCACCCATGGTCGCCGGGATCACGCCCCAGAGGTTCTTCGCCAGCTCGGCCATGGAGCCGTCCTTGACGTAGCCGCTGTATATCAAATGGGCCTGAGGAAGGGTGTCGGACAACCGTTTCACCTGGGTCGTATCGAAAGTCAAAGGAGGTTATAAAAACCCTTTCAGGCCAGTCCCAGGAGCCTCGCCGCGTTGCCGTGGAAAATCTTCTCCACGCTGCCCGGCTCCAGCCCTATGGAGTAGCAGGACATGAGCTGCTGCCGCAGGTACTCCACGCTGAAGCCTCTGGGGAAGTAGCTGGAGTCGGTGCCGAACACCA
>CAZCKR010000189.1:0-2555 GCA_964499305.1 uncultured Candidatus Bathyarchaeia archaeon
TGAGGATGCCCGACCCCGTGAAGAAGGCGGCGACCCCGGGCAAGTACGTGGACGTTCTCGTCTACATCCTGCCCATCGTGGCCGCCTCCATCACAAACCTCGTCTTCTTCCTGGCGATCGATAAGCTTCAGGCGCCGCTCGCGTTCCAGGCAACCGTGGACCAGTCGATCCTCGTCAGCTCAACCACGTTCACCATACTTTTCTCGGCGCCTGTGGCGTTCTCCAAGTACGTCCTCGACCTGAAGGAGGTGCGGTCATCCAGGTCGCACGCCCTGGTGGAGGAGTCCGGCAGGATGCTGGAGAGGATAGAGCAGTACAACGTCATCATAAACGGGCTGGGGGGCCCCGTCCCCGAGAACCTGATGGATCTAAAGACAAAGATGCTCATAGTCGAGGACGAGGTAGGGGAGATCAGCCTGAACGCAGCGGAGGCGATCCAGGATCTGTCGGAGCTGGACGTAGACCTGAGGCGTATCTACAACGAGCTGAAGATCGACGTTGAGTCCTTCGAGACGCAGCTGGACGTCGCCCTGCGGGACTTTTACATCAAGATCAAGTTCGAGTACCTGGAGTCCGTCGGCGAGATAAGGGAGCTGGGTCTGGACGTCGACGCCCCCGAGGTGCCCGACCTGGAGATAGACGCTCCGCTCATGGAGAAGGTGGAGCACATCAACCACATAATCGCGTCGGGGAGGGTCCTCGTGGAGAAGCTCATAGACACCAGCGACAAGATATACGAGATCATCAGCAGCCTCTTCGAGCCCAACCTGCCCCGGGACAGCGCGACGCTGCAGATCTCGCGGCAGAAGATCGAGGAGGACGAGCCTTGGGTCATCATCAAGGCCATACTGGTGTCGCTGAGGAACTGGGAACGGCAGTACTCGGCGGACATCCTCAACGCGACCAAGCCCATCAACGACAGCATCGAGACCATCATACAGCTCAGCAAAAGGAAGAGCAGCCTGATGCCGCTGCTTGGCGACAAGTACGAGCTCATACAGAGCCTCTCGGAGCAGATGACCAAACGCAGCTTCGCCGAGGAGGACGAGAACCTCAAGGTGCTCAAGGTCATACTCATCAGGGACACCATACTGTCGACGGTGAACGTGGTGGGCCGCATCATAGGGCTCCTCTACTACCACCTCCAGGACCTGGAGTTCAACATCAACCTCCTGCTGCCACGGGAGGACTACGAGTGGAACAGGAACATGACCCTCACGGAGCGGATGAACCAGAGCCTGGAGGTCATAAACAACTACGAGAGGTACGGCATCGACGAGATAATCACCCACCTCTACAGGGTGCTGAGCTACATCGACGAGGCCGTGGACACCATAGAGTACTACAACGAGAGGAAGGAGATGCTGCTCAACTACCCCGTGTTCCAGAAGAAGATCACCCGCATCCTCGACGAACGCGGGGAGGTGAGGCTGGGGGACCTGGGCGTGGCCGAGAAGTACGGCATAGAGTACCTCAAGATGTACCACAGGACGACGTACTCGCCCCTGACTCTTGAGGAGACCACGGACTCGCTCAGGAGGAACCCCGATGCCTGAGGCAAGGGGCAGGCTCTCGAAGGGGCAGACGGCCAGGCTCGAGCTTAGCGAAGACAGGATATCGGTGTCCGTCCAGAGGGGGTTCATCGGCAAGAAGATGGTACCGTACAAGGACATCCCGCTGGGCGACGTCAACAGCGTCGAGCTCTACGAAGGCGAGAAGCCTTTCACGGGCTCCCAGCGGCTGAGGCTGACGTACACGGCCGAGGGCGGAGGCGACGAACTCTCCTTCTTCACCGTCCAGGAGGACCAGATCAGAGAGATCCACGGCCTGATAAGCGACGACATAGCTAGGCGGGAGGAGCAGCTGCGGAGGCAGATGAGCGAGTACATGGAGACGCGGGAGCAGCAGCTCAACATGCTCTACCAGGACCTGGAGATCGTCGACCTTCTCTTCGACTTCGCGGCAGGCCTCGTCGGGGAGATAGAGTGGCGGCACCTGCACGACGCCATGGGGAGGATGAGTATGGTTCAACGCGAGGTGGAGGCCCTAGGCTCCAGCCACTACAGGTTCAGCCTCGACGGCCTTGAATCGGAGCTGCGGAGGAGGCACGTCAAGGAGGTGAAGGGAGAGGCGGCTGGGCTCCTCGAGGTGGTGCTTCAGGGGGTCACGGAGGCATCGTCCCACCCTGTAGAATGGTTCAACGCCGGGTACCACCACCTCTTCGTGTCGACCTTGTTCCTATTGCGTAACATGGAGCTGTCCGGGCTCACGGGGGCCGTGGATGACTCCGACGAGAGGCGTCTGGGCCAGCAGGCGGAGGCGTTGATGGCTCTCGTGGGGTCCGAGTGCCTCGAGCTGGAGGACTTTGGCGCCGAGGGCTTCGACAGGGCTCGGCTCTACTCGCTGGTGGATCTCCTGATGGGGGTTCCCTTCGAGCCGAGAGGCTAAGCACAGTATACTCTGTTTGTGGAAGAGAATAAAAATAAAAGGGGTTTTATTGGCTGTTTAGCCTGCGATCCTTCTGCTTATCTGCATGAGGGATACGATGGCTGCTA
>CAZCKR010000190.1:0-2535 GCA_964499305.1 uncultured Candidatus Bathyarchaeia archaeon
TCGTGGGCATGATCTTCGGCGACGGCATGGTGGAGGGAGGCCCCTGCGGCTGGCTCGACGAGAAGCACGCCATCATCGAGGTCCACTACCCGAGGGGCAACACGGGGGACCCCGCGGTGATGAGGGGTAACGAGCGGGGGCAGCAGCAGTACGCCAACATCATCAAGGCCCAGGACCCGGAGGTGGACATCAGGATGGGCCCCGGCTACGGCACACGGAAGGGAACCATCCACTACGGCATGATAGACAGGCACACCAGCGTCGGCGAGGCCACCTACTACGACTCCTACCTAGCCGAGTGGATGAGGCGTGAGATGGGCTGGGAGTTCGTCAAGCCCCCGGACGACCTCGTCAGCATAGACACCCGCGGCTTCGCGAAGGGCCCGGACTGCGGCGTCGTCCTGGAGCCCATGAAGATCATCACCAGCGACCAGTACCCCAGGGCCACCAGGTGGTTCGAGTCCATAGGCGTCGAGGTGGTGGAGGTCCACATACCGAGCCTCATACGGCCTAGGAACAGCGGTAGCATTCACTGCCTCGTCGGCAGCCTGCAGCGGGACCCCGAGCCCAAGAGCTATTAAACCATATTATTCCATCACCGTGAAGCCAAGGTTTATCAGACGAGGTGCAACTCGTTCGGTTAATGGCGGAGGGGGGTGCTCCTATGAGCGGCGACGCTGACCTGGTTACTTACTGCGGCATCTACTGCGGCGACTGCCTCGGGTACACCGGCGTCATCGCAGAAGCCACGGACTCGTTCCTCGACGTGCTGGACAGGTACAAGTTCTACATGACCGCGAGAAACGTGTTCCCCAAGGAGCTCGGCGATTACGACAGGCTGACAGATATGCTTCTGTTCATGAGCGAGCTGAAATGCCACAAGACCTGCCGGGAGAGAACCGACGAGGAGGCCTCATGCATCGTTAGGAACTGCTGCAAGGAACGAGGCTTCTTCGCGTGCTACGAGTGCAGCGGCTTCGAACGATGTGAGACCCTCGCCTCAGTCCTGGGTGGGCTGCACCTCGACGCCTGTCTTCAGAATCTCAGAGAGATTCGGGAGATGGGGCTGGAGGCGTGGCTGCGCGACGGTACGCGGCACCACTACTGGGACGAGTAGCTAGCGGGACTCTCTTACGATCTCCTTCATGCTCATGAGGAGCGTCTGCCTGAGCTGGGTGATCACCGCCATGCACGCCTCGTGGCTGCAGCCGTCGGTGCTGGGGCTCGGCATCGCGGTAGCCCCGTCTGGGATACCTTCATTTGCGCAGTTCACCAGCGTCCTGTAGTGGGTCTGCTCGTTGTGCATCACGTCGGGATTCCCAAGGAGCCGGGCTAGGCACGCCTCCACGCCGTAGGCCGCCCAGTTGCTGGAGGTGGCGGGGATGACTATATCGGCGTCGGAGGCGGACACTATGCCTGCTCCGCAGGGACAGCCGCAGTCCCTGCAGTACTCGTGGTGCTTGACGAGGATGTCCTTTATGGTGTTGAAGCCGCACTCGTTGCCGTTGTCTCCTGTGGCGATGGTGAGTATTCCTCTCCTATTCGCGGACTCCATCAACTGGTTCCAGCGGACGAACCTCTCGTCGGAGTCGCCGGTGTTGCCTGGGCCGCCCAGGGCGCCGTGCCTTATCCCCTTCTCGTTGCAGCTCACGGCTTCGATGGTGACGACGGCCGTGGGGCTGAGCTCGTCCAGCAGCTTCTCGGCGGCCTCCTCTGCCTCAGAGACCGTCATCCTGGGCCAGTTGTACACCCACGCCGTGTAGGGGGTCCAGATGCTGCCCGTCAGCTCCTCCCTCGACAACACGGGGATCACCTGGCACCCCGTGAGGCTCTGGGTGAGGGCCCGCTGGTGCTTGGAGCCTGGCTCAAAGTTTGCCATGACCAAGGGGACGGCGCGCAGCCCCACGAGGAGCGCCCGTGCGAGGGCGGCTGAGCCCGGCGGCCCGTCCATCTCGTGGCTGTTGGTCACTATGAGGACGTGGCTCCCCGGGGTGACTCGCTCCATGAGCTTCTCGGCGGCTAGGAGGGTGAGGGGCCTCCCGTGTCGTTGCCTGGTTTCGTCGTACACCTTCATCCAGGTGTACCTGTTCTTCACGGGGCCGCCTATGCCCTTCCGCAGCAGAGGTACGGCCCCCGTGGGGGTGGCGACGATGCGGTCCACGGTGTCGCCGAACCCCTCAAGTATCTGGGCTTCGATGTCGGACAAATCATCCACGGTATCTGAGTTGCCATGTGGTGATATAAGGTTGGGCGGGGGTTCGCCGTATTTGTCTTCGACGGCCCAGATATTATCTAATACGAGTCCACCAAGATGCATCTGCCACCGATGAGCTTCATCGCGACCCTTATGGTTTATACCTTTCCACGGCTTCTTTCATGCCGCCGCAGGTGAACCTCCCTTCGGGGCAGTACCCTAGCATGTAGCAGTACGGCCCGGCGTTCTCGAACGCCTCCGGCTCCGCGTCCCTGCATTGTGCCAACATGGCGTCGGCGAGGCGTCTTATCTCCCACTGGGCCCTGTTGCAGCAGCGCAGC
>CAZCKR010000191.1:0-2518 GCA_964499305.1 uncultured Candidatus Bathyarchaeia archaeon
CGCGGCTCCTGGTGAAGGCGGCGTGGCCTGCCCTGTGGGCGTGTATGACGAGGTTGAATCCCATGTCCCTCATGGCCTGGAGGCTGCTCCATCCCGTGGTGAGGATGTCGATCATCATGTATCTGCCGCCGTGGTCCTCCACGTACTGGGCTCTGCGCTTCATCTCCTCCATCTCGGCGGTGACGTTGACGAGGTACACCTTCCTCTCACCGGTCTCGGACTCGGCCCTGTCCCTGGCCTCGAGGGTCTGTATGACGCGGTCCTCGAAGGGGTTGAACGCCTGGCTGCTCAGGTTCTCGTCGTCCTTAACCACGTCGCAGCCGCCGCTCCAGGCCTCGTAGGCCACCTGGGCGTGGTCCGCCGTGACGAGGCCCAGCTTGGGCTTGATTATGGTGCCTACGAGCGGCCTGTCCCTAATGCCGGTTATCTCCCTGACGCCTTGGATGCCGTACCTCGGCCCTCGGAAGCTCTTCACAAGCTCCTCGGGGAAGTGGATGTCGTTGAGCCTCAGGTGCTTTACATCCTCCAGCCCGAAGACGTTGCCTGCGACGCTGCTGAGTATGTTGGGCATGTTCCCCGGCTCGAACAGCTCTATAGGGTAAGCTATCTTGACCTCGTTTCCATCGATGCTATAGACTTTGGCGGCGTGTCTCTGCATGTAGGGCTTCTCGGTGGACAGCTCCGTCCAGGTTCCCACGCTGCTCTCGGCAGCCACCCCGCCCGCGATGACGTCCAGAGGCTGGTTCAGGGGCTCGACGTGGAACTCGCAGACGAGATCCGTCTCCCTCGGCTCGTAATTATGATCAACGAAGTCGATGTAACGCATTCAGGTGTCTCCATATGCGTTAGTGTTCCAGTATGTTTTTACCTTTACTAAACAAATATTCCTCGGTTCTGAGGAGTAACCATATGCAGCTGAAGGCAGCACCCCTAGAGATCGAGGCAGGCGGACCCCTAGTCGTGGTTATGAACAAGCAGGACGCCGCTGACCTGGGCGTCGTAAGCAGCGACCGTATCTTCCTGAGGCACAAGGAGAGCCACGTCATCTGTATCCTGAACATCAGCACAGAGGACGCCCCCGGGGCGCTTGGTCTCTACAGGAAGGTGACCCATAGACTCAACGTATCAAGGGGCGACGTAGTGAGCGTCGAGCCTGCCAGGCGCCCGGAGAGCATCGACCACATCAGGGAGAAGGTCAATGGACAGCGCCTCACGCCCTGGAAGATAGAGAAGATTGTCGGGGACACGGTGGAGCGGCATCTGAGTGACATAGAGCTCGCGGCCTTCGTGACCGCGCTTCACGTGCACGGCGTGAGCATGGATGAGGTCGAGGCGCTCAGCCGCAGCATGATATGGAGCGGCAAGACCATCGACTTCGGGCGCACCCCCATACTGGACAAGCACAGCATCGGCGGCGTCCCAGGCGACAAGACCACGCTGATAGTCGCTCCCCTAGTCGCGTCTGCAGGATACACCATACCGAAGAGCAGCAGCAGGGCGATAACCAGCCCCGCCGGGACGGCGGACCGCATGGAGGCGTTGGCCCCGGTAGACCTGCCGTTCGACAGCATCAGGGAGATAGTGGAGAAGGTCGGCGCATGCATCGTCTGGGGTGGAAGCATCGATCTGGCGCCCGCCGACGACCTGTTCATAAGGATCGAGTATCCCCTCAGCATCGACCCGCTGCTGCTGCCCAGCATCATGAGCAAGAAGAAGGCCATGGGCAGCACCCACGTGGTGATAGACATCCCGGTGGGCGTCGACGCCAAGATCAAGGCGATGGGCGAGGCGGAGCAGCTGGCAAGCGACTTCATAGAGCTGGGCAGCCGATTCGACATGCACATCGAGTGCGCCGTCACCGAGGGCAGCCAGCCCATAGGGTATAACATCGGCCCCGTGCTGGAGGCGAGGGAGGCCATGGAGACCCTGATGGGCGGAGGCCCCCACGAGCTGGTGGACAAGGCCACGAACCTCGCGGGCATACTCTTCGAGATGGTGGGCCTCGAGAACGGTAAGCAGATGGCTCACGATCTAATAGCCAAGGGCAAGGCTCTGGAGAAGATGAGGGAGATCATAGAGGCCCAGGGAGGCGACCCCGAGGTATCGCCTGAGGACCTTGAGCCGGGCAAGTACACCTACGACGTGCCCGCGCCGAGGGACGGCAGGGTCCTATGGTTCAACAGCAGGGACCTGGTCAGGATCGCGAGGGCGGCCGGCACACCGAGCAGCAAGGGCGCCGGCGTGAAGCTGTTCGCCAAGACCGGGGACAGGGTCGAGGAGGGTAAGCCCATGTTCAGGATCTACAGCGAGTCAGCCACCAAGCTGGAGAACGCGGTCAGGATGCTTGAGACTCAGCACCCCATGGAGGTTGGCACCAAGGTAGGTGAAGCCATGCTGAAGAAGCGGATAGGTAAGCCCACGGCGCCGAGCAGGGAGTTCATACTGGAGCGGTAAGCTCTTCCTAGTCCACCTAAAACTTTAATCCAAACATATTTATTATAAAACGATGAAGCCTTAA
>CAZCKR010000192.1:0-2468 GCA_964499305.1 uncultured Candidatus Bathyarchaeia archaeon
GGCTATGAAGACATCTTCAAGATAGCCAGAGAAAACATGAAAGAAGCCAAACCCACATAGGATCATCGATGACCGGTTCTGGCCCCTAGCTGTCTCGGTGTACGCCGCCGAGATGGCGCCCCCAGCATAGAAGCGGATTGAATGTTTTTCCACCTATTCCTTGGTCTCCTGTGTCTCGTCTTCGTCCTTCTTGAAGATTGGTCCCAGCGCCACGTCCATCGGGGAGCCTATGTCGACTATCCTCCACTCGAAGGGGCCTCCCCGATCTAAAAACATGAAGGAAGTCATGGGCCGCCTGAGCTTATCCCTGTCCTTCATGGCCGTGGCGCGCATCCCGAGCGCGGAGGCCACTATGACGAGGCACGAAGCACCGAAGAGCAGCCACTCTAGCAGCATATCCACCACACCTGATACATTACCTGCAGATAAAGATAACCCGCCACGGATCTATACCCGGGAAAGACGACCCGCTAACTGGCCTCCAACTTCTCCTCGAACCCGTAGGTATACGCCGCCGAGATGGCGCCGCCACGGAGTACAACATATAAATCTCTATTCAATCATAGCTAAAAAATAAAAATAAATAATTACAAAAACCAATTAAGCTAAAACCAACTATTATAACAAGAAAAACGTCCTTTATTACACAAAAACTATAAAAAAATTAAGATGAATGAAATAACACCGAAACCTAGAAAAAACGCTTATAATAAGTAACCAATTATAAGGGAAATGCCGACTCGTCGATGTACGACACAAGGGGCGAGTAGCGGACAGCGTGCCCCGAGGGCTACCGCCGATCCGTGGCCCTCAGGCCACCATGGGTCTCGTATTCTGCTAGCATGTTTTTGACGGCTGTTTCCAGATTCAAGCCCTAGGTAGAATCGAAGACGCTCCGCACCAGGTCAGCCAGCTCCGAGGCGAGCCCGTAAACCAGCACCAGGGGCCTCGGCTTCATGAAGCAAACATGTGAACTCAGAAAAGCGCCTTGAGGTCGCCGAGTATCCCCTTCCCCGCCATGTACCAGTATATCCTCCTCTTCAACTCGTTGCCGGAGAGGATGCCCCTGATCCTTCTCCCCCACGAGCCGTAGAAGCTCCTGTAGCACTCGTACAGCTCCTCCTGGACCTCAAGCCTCGTCAGGGCCTCGGTGCCCATGACGGCGTGGGCCATGTCATAGTTGAACAGGTTGTCGTCCTCGATCCAGCCGTTCCGCTTCGCCTCCTCGTGTATCTCCGTCCCGGGGAACGGCGTCAACACGGTATAGATCACGAAGTCTGGGTCCAGGTCGGCGACGTATCGCCGCAGCTGCCCGATGGTGTCATGGGTGTCCCGCCTCTCCCCGATGACGAGCATGGCGTGGCTGAATATGTCGTTCTCCTTGAGCAGCCTCACGGCCTCCCGGGCCTGGCCGGGGCTGATCCCCTTCCTCCACCTGTCCAGCGTGTCTGGGACGGGGCTCTCCACACCCATCATGACCCACTGGAGCCCCGACCTCCTCATCCTGGGAAGCGAATCCCTTACGCTGACGACATCGTCGCACCGCATCTGTATGAACCACATGAGGTCGTCTCCTAGGTCCCGCTTGAGCAGCTCGTCGGCAAGCATCTCCGCCCGTCTCCCCGGCCCGAAGTTGTCGTCGGTGAGCCATATGAACCTGAACCCATATTCGTCGTAGAGGCGCTCCATCTCGTCGGCTATCCTCGCGGGGGTCTTTACCCTCCACTCGCCGCACCAGTGCCTCCACTGGGTGCAGAAGGTGCACCGGTGGGGGCAGCCCCTGCCCCCCTCCACCAACGCGTAGGGGGCGTCTCTTCCCCCCATGGCGGCGAAGTGGTAGAGGTGCACGGTGTCCTTCACCAGGTGGTATCCAGGGTAGGGGAGGGTGTTCAGGTCGCCGATGAGGGGCCTGTCAGGGTTCACGTGCACCCCCTGGGCGTCGCGGTACGCCAGCCCTTCCACCGACGCCAGCGAGCCGCCATCGCCCACCGCCTTGACGAGCTCGGAGAAAGTCACCTCGCCTTCGCCCCTCACCACGGCGTCGATCTCCGGGAACGAGCCCAGGCTCTCGGAGGCGGTGCAGGAGAAGTGTATGCCACCGGTCACCGTGCAGATGTCTGGGTCCACGTTCTTGGCGGCCTGCAGGGTCCTCGCGACCTGGTAGGTGTTGCAAGTGGCTAGGCTGCTGGACGCCACGACCTCGGGCCTGGTCGACTCGATGTGCTTCTCAAGCTCGGCCCACCCGAGATTCTTGGCGTTGCAGTCGAGCACCTCCACCTCCACGTCCGGGAGCTCACGCTCCAGGTAGGCTCCCAGCTGTATGATGCCGTAGGGAGGAGGCAGGTAGTCCCCCATGATGAACCAGATGTCCTTGGGAGGCTCGACTAGAAGCACCTTCAACGCAGTCACCTGCTGTTACATTTCGGCTTCGTGCTATTTCACTTGTGCACCAGTAAATAAACGACGAC
>CAZCKR010000193.1:0-2461 GCA_964499305.1 uncultured Candidatus Bathyarchaeia archaeon
ACGAACTTGCTGAGGAACCGGGCCGCCGTGATGGCGCCGCCGGGCCTGCCTCCCGTGTGCTTCCAGTCCGCGACGTCGCTCTTCAACTGCTCGTCGTAGACGTCCCACAGGGGCATCCTCCACACCCGCTCTCCGCTGGTCTGGGACGCCTTCTCGATGCGCATCGCCACGCCGTCGTCGTTGGCGAAGTAGCCGATGGCGTGCTCCCCGAGGGCCACCTGCATGGCGCCCGTGAGGGTGGCGAAGTCGAACATGGCGGCAGGCTTGTAGTTCCTGGCGGCGTAGCTTAGGGCGTCGTTCAGCACCATTCTGCCCTCGGCGTCGGTGCTGATGACCTCCACTGTGAGGCCGCTGTAGGTGTCCACGACGTCGCCGGGGTGGTACGCCCTGCCGGAGGGCATGTTATCCGTGGCCGCCACGATGCCCAGGACGTTGAGGGGCGGTTTAAGCTGCGCCAAGGCCTTCATGGCCGAGATGGTTATGGCTGCGCCGGTCATGTCGGTCTTCATGAGGGGCATACCGTCGCGGCTCTTGAGGCTGATGCCGCCCGTGTCGAAGGTGATCCCCTTACCGATGACGGCCACAGTCTCCGCCCCCTCCTTGCCGTTGTACTCCATCACGATGAACTTGGGCGGCTCCTCGGTGCCCCGAGCCACAGCGAGGAAGCTGTGGAGCCCAGCCTTCTCGGCGTCCTCCCTGTCCAGCACCTTGACCTCTACGCCAAGCTCCTTGAGCTTCAAAGCCTCCTCGGCGAGCACGGTGGGGGTGACCCGGTTCCCGGGGCCCCACGCGAGCCTCCTGCACATGTTGACTGCCTCAGCAATCACCATGCCCTCCGCGGCCTTCCTCTCATGCTCCTTACCTGCCTTGGGAGAGACAATCTGGAGCTCCTCTATGGCCTTGAACTCGTCTAGCTCCCTGGTCTTATAGTACGGGTCCTTGAAGCCACCCAGTATGAATGCCTCGACGAGGGCCTCAGCCGCATCGCCGAGGTCCAAGCTACACGCGACGTGTTCGAGGCTCACAGCGACGGTCTCCACGCCCAGATCACGTATCCGTCTGGACGCCTCGCCCAGGACCTTTCTCAGGTTCTCTGCGTCGTGGCTCTCCGCGTCGCCGAGGCCGACGAGCATGAGCCGCTTAGCCGGCAGCCTTCCCTGCGCGTATATGAGGGCGTGCTCACTCTTCTTGCCTTTGAAGTCGCCGAGGTCCATTACGTCTTTAACAAGCCTCTGGATAACAGAGGGCAGCTCCGCTGAGCCCTCGGTTACCCCCATCACGAGGAGGGGGCCGTCCACTTCCTCCGGCTTCTTCTTGACTATGACTGTCTTCATGGATGAAGAATGGGGGGCGTGGTTATTTAAACGGAGAAGCTTGTCTCAGCGTCTGCCGCGCCTCCTTTTCTTGTGTCCAGAGGCCTCAAGTCATCGACGTTGTAGCTGTTTGATGCAATAACATACAACGCTCGACCGTGATTTAACTATTAGAGGACAATTCAGAGGTTATGGCTAAAAGGCTATAAAATTCGGATGATTCAAAATAAGAGATATGATTTTATAATGATGTGCCCCATTTCTGTGTGAAAACCCTCCATTGGTGAAAAGATGGCGCAAGAGGACACGAAACTTCATGGCGTAGTCAACCAGGTGGGGCTTGAGCGGGACGAGGCAGAGTTCCGTAGCTTCAACCTCACGATGGGGATCAAGGTGAAGACGGAGAAGAAACTGAGTCTGAAAGAGGGGGAGCGCCTCATTAATCAGATGAGGAAAGATTTCCTGGGCAAGAACATCGAGTTTGAGGCCATCTCCATACCGTGCCCGGTCTGCGGCAGGACGTTCAACACGGAGGCGGGCATGAAGCAGCACTTGAGGCGGCAGCACAACGACGGCGTAGACACAGCCAAGTCGAAGACTAAGAAAAAGGCTTCGCCTAAGAAGAAGACGTCGAAGAAGTCCAGCAAGAAGGGGTCTAAGAAGAAGACCTAGTCGCTTTTGTCGAGGGTCTTCTTGAACTCTATGAGGGCCTTCACCTGTGGGTTGCTTCTGTTGAGCTGGTAGACTACGGAGACTTTGCCTACCTTGCAGCCCGTCACTAGATCCCTTTCGAGGAGCTCGGGCATCACGGGGCTGACGGACCCTGGGTTCTTGTCTATCCTCCTAGCGATCTCCCTGAGGTTCATCCACTGGTTGGGGTTGTCTATGAGCATGTCTAGCACCAGCAGCATTATTGATGGCCCCAGGAGGTCGTTGAGGGATGGTTTCACAGGATTTAACATGTGTCTGGAAATATAAAAGATAGCCCTTACACCAAACATATAATGCTATAATCAAATGATTGTTTGGATATCCAAACATTTATATTTATATGGCAGCTCCCTGATACCAAGATAGCTTCTTATCAACTATACGGGGAAACCAGTTTGAAGAAGATGAGGCTAGGCAAGACCGGGCTCATGGTCTCC
>CAZCKR010000194.1:0-2460 GCA_964499305.1 uncultured Candidatus Bathyarchaeia archaeon
ATGGTGTCGCTGGGGACGGCGAAGCCTATGCCGCTGAACTGCCCCGTGTCGCTCAGTATCCACGTGTTTATCCCGACGACCTCCCCCCGCAGGTTTAGCAGCGGGCCGCCGCTGTTACCGGGGTTTATCGCGGCGTCCGTCTGGATGACGTCGACTATCACGTAGTTGCCCGGGGCGGAGGCCTGCCGCCCGACGGCGCTCACGATGCCCAGGGTCATGGTGTTGGCGAGGCCGAACGGGTTCCCTATGGCGACCACGGTCTCCCCTACGAGCAATTCCGACGAGGTGCCCAGCTTGACTGGTTCGAGCCGTTCAGCGGGCAGATCAACCTGTATCACAGCCATGTCGCTGTAGGGGTCTCTCCCCACTAGCTCGGCCTCAGCGATTGATCCGTCGAGGAAGGTCACGTCGATGCTTGTGGCGTCCTCGACGACGTGGTTGTTTGTCATTATCCTGCCCTCCTTGTCGTAGACGAAGCCGCTTCCGGTGCCTGGCCCGGAGGGAGTGCGGACGCTTATCAGGACCACGCTGTTTCTGGTGCGGTTGTATAGCTGGGTCAGGATCAGATCATCGGAGTCCGAGGGCAGCCCCCCGATCCTTATCTCCTCTTTGAGGCTGTCTATCTCCGCCTGCGCGCTAGAGAGCTGGAATCTGAGGCTGCCCAGCTCCGCGTTCAGTGCGTCTACATCGGCGCTGCCGGACGTCCTGAAGTACGTGAAGTAGCTGAGTACCCCCACGTTCATGATCATGAATACTATGACCCAGAGCCAGGTCTCCCTGCTCTGTGATCTGCCCCTAGACCCGTAGAACCACTCGTCGCTCAAGCCTATCAATCCTCAAAGAGGAGGTATCAGATAAATTTCTTTACCAAGATTCAGCCAAAATTCGGGGCTCAGTCCACGAAGTACCTGTACGTGCCCTCAGCCAGCTTCCTGTAGACCACCTCAAGGACCTCAGGCGGCGCGACCTTGAAAGTGGCCAGCGCGCTCTCTCCCTGAGGCGTCCGCGTCATCTCGCCTCTCTTCCACATGGTGACGGCCTCCGTCATGAGGGTGCCGGCCATGACCAGGGTCTTCCAGCAGAGGAGCTCGTAGGTGTCGCCCCTGTGGACCGGTATCACCCTCTTCACGACTATGTCCCCGGTGTCTATGTTGGGGTCGATGAAGTGACAGGTGCTGCCTATGGGGACGTCGTGGTAGATGGACCACGCCACCGACGCCGAGCCCCTGACCTCCGGGAGCAGACCGGGGTGGCTGTTGAGCATACCGTCCGGCGGTATCTCCAGCATCCTCTTCCTGATGATACGTGTCCCACCCAGGACCCCCAGGTCGGGCTTCAGCTCCTCCATGAGCTCCCTGCACCGCCGCCTGTTGTGGTGGGGCACCTTGCACCGCGGCACGTTTCTACCCTCCAGCAGCTCGGTGAAGGTGGGCGCAACCCGGTGCCCCTTGATCCTCACCAGGAACTTCTCGCGCTCCTCGTCAGCTATGGGGCTGGCCTCCTCAATCAACGCCGTGGGGGTGTGACCGGCCTCCATGAGCTGCATCAGCATCTCCCTTCCATAGGGGTGCTCCTCGAGGACCATGAAGACGAACTGTTTACCGCTCATGGACGGGAAAAAGGGGGAAGCGAATAAGAAGTTATCTAGAGCAGCGCCTGTGCAAGTGCAGAGCCGCAGCCGCATGTACGCTCCTCGGGGATCAGCGGCAGCGCGTCCATGATGAGCGTCTTGAACCTCTCGCTGTTCATCCTCATGGTCTCCACGACCTCGTCGCTGCTCACAGGCTTCTCCGCCCAGACGTCGTAGTCGGTGACCATGGCTATGGAGACGTAACAGATCTCGGCCTCCCTCGCCAACATGCACTCGGGGTACATGGTCATACCTATGATGTCGCAGCCCCACTGCCTGAACAGCCTGGACTCGGCCCTGGTGCTGAACCTGGGGCCTTCGATGCAGACGTAGGTGCCCGTCGGATGGACGGGGTACCCGTGCCCCTCCGCCTGTTCCACGAAGAGGCCGTGGAGCTGTGGGCATATGGGGTCGGCGCTGGAGACGTGTCCCACGACTCCGCCCTCGTAGAAGGTGTCGAGACGCTTACGGGTCCTGTCGATGAACTGGTTGGTGATGACGAAGTCCCCCGGCCTGTAATCCTCGCGGAGGCTCCCGCAGGCGCTGCTCGCCACGATCCGTTTCACGCCCAGCTCCTTCATGGCCCAGACGTTGGCCCTGTAGTTGATCCTGTGTGGGGGTATCTGGTGTCCTGCGCCGTGGCGGGGTATGAACGCCATGGCCCGCCCCTTGTACGTGCCGAGGGTGATGAAGCTGCTCGGGGCGCCGTAGGGCGTGTAGACCTTCACCTCTTGGGCGTCCTCGATGATCTCCGGGTCGTAGACGCCTGTGCCGCCGATGATGCCTATGTCGGCTTTCCATTCACCAATCATGGTTAAGGCATGACGGTA
>CAZCKR010000195.1:0-2441 GCA_964499305.1 uncultured Candidatus Bathyarchaeia archaeon
AGATACTGGCGATAATGGGGAAGTGCCAGACGGGGCAATACAGGATACCCAAGTATCTGCCCACGAAGGACGTGATGCTTCAGCGGAAGACTGGGTCCCTGCCCGGGATAAGGAACGACGTCGCCGTTGTCACGGTGAAGGAGACTGGTGAACGCTACGTCATCTGCTGCTTCACCATGGGCGCGGAGGATGTCTATGAGGCCGAGGAGGCCATAGCCGCGGTCAGCAGGGGCGTCTACGAGTATTTCACTGGTTAACCCTCCTCCCCCGGCTCAATCTATTTTATTTACGCTATATTCAGCTAATTTTACACTTGAATAATTGCCGCTAACCCTAGACGGGTCAACCCCACAAGAAATAATAAAAAAACATCATGAACATGTCGACCATGCATAATATACTGAGGTAAAATGTTGAACGGAGTTTATATGGAAGCATCCGCTCGCTCTTAGGAGCGGACGAAAAGCTCATGAGTAAAATGGTGTCGTGAAAGGAGGTGAAGATGGGTGAAGTATAAGTGTAAGAAATGCGGAACCGAGTTCCAGGCCACCATGGACGTTGTCTGCCCCAAGTGCCATGAGGCCCGCGAGATCGAGGTCATCTACCAATACAAGACGGCCGCCGCGTTAGCAGGGAAAAAATAGGGGAGAAAGCTTAGGCAAATACCTTCCCTCAATTTTTGTTTAAACAGTTAATATCCTCCAGTGATGGGTAGCTCCGTTGTAAGACAGGCTTTATAGTGTCAACCATGACTATATCTGAACATGCCAGACCTTGTCGGGCCACTGACCGAGCTTGACCGAAGGATCAGGGAGACGATGGGCGACGAAGCCGCCGACGTCATCATGGAAGGCGTCGGCGACGTGAAGAACACCTGGAAGAAGGATAGAGTGGCCCACTGGGTCAAGGAAGCCATGACGCGTATGGATGAAACGCTAGACGACGAGGCGAAGGAAAAGATAATGGTCGCCTGCGGCCACAACTGCGCGGCGCACCACGACGCACCGATCCGGCAGGCCGTGAAGCGCCGCGAGAAACAAAAGGGCTTCGAAGAGTTCCTCGACGCCATGGCCGCAGAGCCACCAAGGGGGATGCAGCTGCAGCGTGACGGAGGGGCCGTCATCTTCAGCTATACTCCCCAGACGTATGGCAGGGGCATGAGGTGCTACTGTAGCCTCGTGAAGGGGCTCCCCATGGACGAGACAATGTCTGAGACTTACTGCCTCTGCAGCAAGGGCTTCGTGGAGGCGTACTGGATGGCTTTGTCGGGTGGCCGTGTAGACGTTGAGCTGCTGGAGTCGGCGGTGACCGGCTCGGATGTCTGCAGGTTCAGGGTCAGCTTCGTGTGACGTTTCTGACAGTAAGGGCTATCATGACCAAGCCGAACACCGACCCTGCGACCCATATCACCATTATCCAGATAAATGCGAGGCCGGTCGTGACGCCGGCAACCGAGCCCAAAGAGAGCAATCCGCCTAGAAGCAGGGCTCGCCCAATCGACGGGTTTAGACTGATGCTCTCAGGGCTGGACTCAATCTCCCTGGACTTCCGGAGCCCCATAATCAGGAGGGCGCCGAAGAACGCGTAGAGAACCCAGATCGCCGCCTGAGGCACCAGGCCGGGAAGCTCCTCTGGGCGTAGCAGAGCACCCGTGACTATGTAGTAGACGACCAGCAGGGCGGCGATACTCTGAACTCTCTGGGCTCCGGCAGGAGGCTCCTCATGGTGTACACGGTGCCGCCGAGCCGTCTCCAGACGTAGATGAGGGCGGCGACGTAGAGGCTGGCGGAGAAGCCTGAGAGCACAGCGTCGTTGACGGTGGCGGCCCCGGTGCTCTGGAAGAGCCCCCCAAGCACCGGTAACACGTACTGTACGGGGGACGTGGCTCGGCTGACCGTTTTCTGCGCCCACCCGGGCAGAAGGCTGTAGATCTCGCCGCTGCTCGTCAGCGTGCACTCGGCGACGAGGAGGGGTATTATGAAGCTCATGAAGGTGTGCCAGAAGGGAACCAGGACGATGGACTCCACCACGTAGACGCCGAGGAACGTGAAGCCCCCCGTCGACCAGGTGGGGCTCCACAGCACCTTGGTGACGTACGCCTCGTAGAGGCCGAAGAGGCAGCCCGCCGGGAACAACGCGTAGAGCCACGGCCTGCCCCTGGTCCAGACTATGTACCATAGGACGATTGTGTGCAACGTGTACAGGGGTATCACCAGGAGGTAGCTGACCAGAGTGTAGAAGGGGAAGATGTCGCTGCCGCTTATCACCTCGGCGAAGAGGGTGCTGAGGCAGCCCAGGATATACCAGAAGAGGAGCCTGGTGCGGGGCCCGGGTCTGCCCTGGTCCATCCTGTGCATCACGCGTCGTGTATCAGGTCTCGTTGTAGATGGGGTTGGACCACGCGGTCCTTCCCATGTAGTCGGTGACCTCCACCCTGACGT
>CAZCKR010000196.1:0-2307 GCA_964499305.1 uncultured Candidatus Bathyarchaeia archaeon
CCGGTGGCGAGCCTATCCGCGTCCACCGCCTTCGCCGCCTCGTCGAGGGCCCTGCGCCGAAGCACCCCGCAGTAGCTACACGCACCCAGCTCCCTCTCCCTCGCGGCGATCTCGTCCATGGTCTCGCCGAAGAGCTCCCTGAACCCGACTGTATGCATCTCCACGCCCAGCTCCCGGCAGTTCTTCTCCGCGAGGGAGAGAGCCTCATCCCTGTACCCCTTGACGCCCTCGTCGACGCAGACCGCCACCAGCTCGGCGTAGGGCCTGTCCCTCTCCAGCCTGTGTAGAAGCCTGAGCATGGCGAGGCTGTCCTTGCCCCCGCTGACGCCGACGGCTATCCTGCTGTCGTACTCGAACATGTCGTACTTGCCGACGGTCTTCTTTACCTTCTCGAAGAGGGAGTCATTGAAGCAGGCAGCACACAGACGCTCCCCCGAGTAAGGCCGATAGTAAACAGAAGGGGTTATGCGGCACTTTGTGCAGCTCCGGATCAACGTGTTCAACGTCATCTCAGCCCAGCGCAATAAAAACCATGCCTAGCCGCCGTGAGTAACAGGTAAAAACACAAGCGTAGAGCCGTCTCTCAAGGATGTCGAGGACCCCTCCAGGTTAGACGCCTCAACGCCGTCCACGATGATCAACGCATTGGGCGCGTAGCTGTCCACGACCCGGTCTATGAGTACGTCCTCTAACCCCGGCAGCTCCGCAACCAGCCTACCAACTACGTCCCCCAGCGAGGCCCCATCCTCAACCTCGAGCCCCATCTCAGATGAACCGGCGGCGTCCCTGAGAACACCCATCAACCTTACGTCTACACGCACAGCAACAAAACCGCGCCACAGCCTATAAACATTCAAGTCCTGACCATCTTCGCGATGAAGAACCCGTTACAGCCATGCAGATGAGGGTAAAGCCTCTGAGCCTCGTACAAGCCACGAAGCCCCGGCTCACCGATCCTCGGCGCAGCCTCGACGACGACGAAATCAGGGTTCTCATCCAGGAAAGCCCTCACCACGCCCTCGTTCTCGTCAACCGTGACGCTGCAAGTGCAATAAACGAGCCTACCATCCACCGCGACCCTATGCGCGGCGCTACACAGTATCCTGTACTGTAAATCGGCCATCCTGCCTATGGATCTGCTGCTGAGCCTCCAACGGGAGCTGGGCTCGCTGAAGAAGTTGCCCGATCCGGTGCACGGAGGGTCCACGAGGACTAGTTCGGCCTCAACGGGGGGGAGTCCGTCGACGGTTCTCGCGTCCCCAAGGTACGGTTTGGCTATCTCTACGCCGAGCCTCTCCATGATGCCCTCGAAGAAGCGGAGACGCCTCACGCTGGAGTCCACAGAGATTATCCTGCCACGGTTTCCCATCAACTGCGCCAGGTGGCTCGTCTTGATGCCGGGGGCGGCGCAGACGTCCAGCACCAGCTCACCGGAGACCGGGGCGGCGACCGCGCCAGCCAGAACGCTCGCCCTGTCCTGTATGACGAACTCGCCTCTCCGGTACCCGGGTAAACTCGTCAAACCAGCTGGATCCTCCACCCTGTAAACATTGTCTATGCTCAGGTCCTTCTCCAGACGGAAACCCTTTCCCCGGATGCCTTCCACCGCCTGACTGACATCCCGAAGAGTGTTCAGCCTCAAATAGACGGGAACCTCCACTGGCTCCAGCATCCGTTTCGTCTCGTTGTCTCCGAACTCCCTAAGGAGATACCTGACGTACCACTCAGGGTGACTGTATGTATAGGCCAGTCTTTTTTCCAGTTCAAGCCCGGAGAAACTCAGGTCTTGACGCGGGATCAGTTCAACGGCTTCATCCACGGCCGAGAAGGCTCTCTCGCCTAGAACCTCCTTGGCGTGATCATGTAACGCGTAAGCCTCAGCGAGACCCTCCCCAAAGTGGACAATGTAAGCGTATATTCTGAGGAAGCTGCGAACCCCCAGGCTAAGGTTGCCGAGATTACTGGGTTTAAGCGAGTCCTCAATAACGTGGTCCAGGGTGTTCAGACGCGACATGACTCCGTAGACCAACGCCCCAGCCTCCCTTGAGGCAGCTTCATCCTCTACATCGAGCTGTCGGGCGGCCCTTCTGAGGGCCGTGTCCTCGCTCACCCTCTTTAGCTCTATCCAGCTCAAGGCCTCGATGGCTGTGGTCCAGGCGAGGGTCAAGACATCCACTGCTTAACTTGATAAGTCAAGCGCTTTTATCTATCTCTACCTTTCCGGCTGCGCTTATGGTGGCCTTGACATGTCGGAGAGCCCAGCAGCTTATGACGACGCCGACGGGAAGCGACGCGGGGTGCCTCGCG
>CAZCKR010000197.1:0-2253 GCA_964499305.1 uncultured Candidatus Bathyarchaeia archaeon
TGGGCGTCAGCCTGGCTGAGAGGACGTAGTCGCGTCGACCCTTTGAACCTGATCCGGGTAATACCGGCGGAGGGAGAAATATGAAGATAGGTAAACTGTTTCAAGGCTTCTTTGAGGCAAACCAGGTAGATAGGGAGGCGTCCTCAGCCTCGACCACAAAAAGAATAGCCCTCGGGGGCGTCCTTACGGCCCTAACGGTTTCGCTGAGCACCTTCTATATACCTCTAGGGACAACGAAGTGTTTCCCGGCGCAGCACATGGTGAACGGGATCGCCGGGGTGCTACTGGGGCCCTGGTACGCCGCCGCCATGGCTGTCGCTACCGGGACGATCAGAAACATCCTGGGTTTGGGGACGCTCTACGCTTTCCCGGGAGGCATACCGGGGGCTCTCGTGGTCGGGTTCGTCCACAGGTACTTCTTGAGAAACGATGTCGCCGCGTTGAGTGAGCCAGTCGGGACGGTCGCCGTGGGGGCCACGCTGAGCGCCCTCGTGCTCGCGCCCATGCAGGGCCACAGCCTCACGCTGTACTTCTTCTGGGCGGCCTTCGCCGCCAGCAGCATCCCAGGCGCCTTCCTCGGCTACGTGGTCCTGAAGGCTTTAAGGAGGCTCGGTCTTGAGAGAATGCTCATTTAGCGAGCTTAGGGGAATGAAGACACTCATCGTTGGGGACGTAGGGGCGGGTAAGACCACCTTTACGAGACGTCTCCTAATGGAGGCCGTGGATCAGGTCAGCGACGTAATAATGGTGCTCGACTTCGCTCCGCGGGCCCAGAAGGTGAAAGGTATGGATGTCGGAGGATATCTCCTCGAGGACAGCCACCCTAAAATCAAGTGCCTGTACTCGAAGCTCATAAAGACGCCGAGGCTTTCGGCTAAGGACGGCGACGAGGTCATCAGATTAGCGAGCTATAATAGGGAGATAACCGAGTCCCTCATAACCAAGTTCCTTGACTCGCCTACAGACACGTTGTTCATCAACGACGCCAGCATCCACCTCCAGCAGGGCAACCTACGGGAGCTATTGAACGCCATGAGTATCGCTTCCACAGTGGTCGCCAACGGTTACATGGGCTCCACGTTGAGGCCAGACCACGGCTCAGGGGTCTCGGAGCGTGAAAATTTCAAGTTGCGGCAGCTAGCCGCAAGAATGGATAGGGTGATTGAGCTGTGATCGAGGCTCATCCGATTTTGAGAATGAGGTTGTATAGGAGAGGAGGTTACGTAAATTGACTATTCGTAAGGTTTTGAGTATAGCGGGCTCCGACTCGGGCGGGGGCGCGGGCATACAGGCGGACCTGAAGACCTTCGCCGCCCTCGGCGTCCACGGGATGACGGCCGTGACGGCTATCACGGCCCAGAACACTTTGGGGGTGACGGCAATCCAAGGCATAGAGCCTTCCATCATCAAGGCCCAGATAGACGCCGTGGTCACAGACATAGGCGTGGACGCGGTGAAGACCGGCATGCTTCACAGCGCCGAGGTCATCGAGGCCGTGGCGGAGAAGATAGAGGAGTACGGTCTCCCAGCCGTCGTGGACCCGGTGATGGTGGCCACCAGCGGCGCCGAGCTATTGAAACCAGAGGCGAAGACATCGCTCGTCGAGAGGCTGCTGCCCCTCGCCACCGTCCTCACACCAAACGTGCACGAGGCCGAGATACTGTCTGGCATAGAGATCAAGTCGCTGGACGACGCAAAGGAGGCGGCTGAGAGAATCGCTGCCCTGGGCCCGAAGGCGGTGCTGGTTAAAGGAGGCCACCTCGCATTGGACAAGGCCGTGGACATCCTCTACAGCGGCGGCGAGTTCACCGTCCTCGAGGCGCCCCTCCACGACACGGTGAACACCCACGGCACAGGCTGCAGCCTATCCTCGGCTATAGCCGCCCAGATAGCGAAGGGGGACGGGATCGTCGAGGCGGTGACCAAGGCGAAGATGTTCGTCAACAGGGGCATCAAGCATGGGCTGGACATCGGGGAGGGCCCGGGCCCACTTAACCCTATGGCGGACCTGTACAACGAGGCGGAGAGGGTCGCCGTCATCGAGAACGTTCGCGAGGCCGTGGCTATGGTGGAGGCCAACCCGGGGATGCGGGAGCTGGTCGCCGAGTGCCAGATGAACATAGGCATGGCGCTGAGCTACGCGTTGGACCCGGCGGACGTGGCGGCCGTGGATGGGCGGCTCACGAGGCAAATGGACGGCGTCAGGGCCGTTGGGTGCCCGCGCTTCGGGGCGTCCAGGCACATAGCCAACAC
>CAZCKR010000198.1:0-2142 GCA_964499305.1 uncultured Candidatus Bathyarchaeia archaeon
CCTGGTCGATGAGGTCTCCGAAGGCCTTCATGAAGTCGTTGAGCTCGTTGATCATACCCTGGATGTGCTCCATGTACTCCGGCGTGAGATCGCAGGTGACGCAGACGAACCCAGCCACCGCGTCCTCGAAGTCCTTAAGAGCGTCGTCGATGCGGTCTATGAGGCCCTGCGCCTCGTCTATGCAGGTGTGGAGGGTCCTGTACGTGTATCTCTCGGTCCGCGCTAGGGTGTGGTCCACCCAGCTCTGGAGCAGCGTACAGGTCCTCATGGACTCTTTCCGTATGTCGGAGGCCTCCTGCTTGGGGTCGATGCCCGTGATGAACTTGGCGATGCCTATGCCTATCTCGCTCATGGCCCAGCCCTCCAGGCTGAGGAGGTCTTTCACCGTCTGGCTGACTTCGCTGGCGATGCCTTTCCCGACCTCGGTGGCGATGTGCTTGCCCATCTCCTTCATGGCCTCCTCGCCGCCCTTCTTGAACGCCGTCTTGCCCATGCTGGCGCCCGGCTTGATGATGGCGGCCACCTGCTGCACCTTCTCAGCCTCCTCACGGATCTCCTCCTCGGACTTGGTCAGGCTCTGGATCACGGCGTAGGCGATGTCCCACTCCATGATGAGACGGCCCACCTCCCTCATGTCCTCGTGCCACTGATCCTTGGCTGCAGCCAGGTCGTCCTCTATGGGGCCGAGAACGTCGTCGAGCGCCCACATGGCCTCCTCGCACTTCTTGTTCTCCTCCTCCACGACCTCAGGGTGTTCCTCGCAGAAGCCCTTCTCTTCTTCAGGCTCCTCTTTCTTGCCTTCGTCCTTCTTGCCGCGTCTGATGTAGTCGTATATGAGGAAACCGCCAAAGCCGAAGAGCGCAACTAGGATCACCAGCAAGGGATCTATCCCTGGCTCGGGCTCCTCCCCTCCGTCAGACACCCCGGTCCCTGACGGGGTGACCTGTACACCTTTTTCTTCCGTGGCCTCGGCGCCGTCGTCGTCCGTGACGGTGAGGGTGACCGTGTAGTCGCCTGCGTCGGCGTAAGTGTGGGTGACCTCGGCTCCCTCCGCGGTGGTGCCGTCGCCGAAGCCCCAGCTGTAGGTTAGCTGGTCCGCGCCGAGGTCCAAAGCGCTTCCAGTGAAGGTCACTTCGCCGCCCTCCATCGTCTCACCCGCCTGGGTTATCACTACGTCGTAGGGCGGGGTGTTCACCACAGTGATCAGCGTGCTATAGGTGGAGCTGAACCCCGCCACGTCGGTTACGCTGAGGCCGACGGCGTAGACGCCGTCGTCGGTGAACAGGTGCGACAGCACAGAGTCTGGGTGGCTCTCCTCGTACACCCCGTCGCCATCCAGATCCCACTCGTAAAGGCTTATCTCGCCGTTGCTGGAGCCGGAGTTCGAGGCGTCAAGCTCGAAGGGCGTCCCCTCGTCGACGGAGTCAGGGGCCTCGAAGACTGCCTCAGGCAGGTAGTTGAACGTGAACGTCATCGGAGGTTCGCCGTACCCAGGGGCCATGTCCAGCCCCCCCTCGGTTATCAAATAAACATTCACACCCGAGTCCAGCGGTGAGCCCAAGAAAGTCGATACGGGAACGCTGACGGTCACAGTGCGATCGACGATGTCATGGGTAGGCTCACCCACTGGGCTCCACAAGCCGTCCGGCCTGTAGTGCTCCACCCAGACCGACTTGACGACTCCCTCCTGCACCTCGACGCCGATGTCGTAGTCGGCTCCCTGTCCATTAAAGAAGCAGATGGGTGTGCTCGCCCCCGTCGAGGGGTCCCTGTCCACGTCCACGCATATCTCGATTGTGTAAGACTGGTGAGGCAGCGGAGGCTCCGTCAGGGTCACGTGGAAGCTAAGGGTGACTTCCCCTGACTCCGTCTCGCTGGAGGTGACGGCGACGGCCTCTACGTCCATGGTGATGGGCATCGGGGCTATGGTGTCCATGGTGAAACACAGGTTGAAGTCCACGCCGTCGCCCAGCTCGTCAGAGTAAGGCATGGACTCGAAGCTGTGAGCCCCCCACGCCAAGGGAAGACCAGAGGTCAGGACAGTCAAAACTACTAGAAAGGGCAGAAGCCTGCGTCTCATACAAACTCCCTGAACTGTTTAGGGTCGATTAGTGTAAAAAACTATCCATTAGTTGCAGGTAA
>CAZCKR010000199.1:0-1944 GCA_964499305.1 uncultured Candidatus Bathyarchaeia archaeon
TGTGAGCAGCGTGGAGGCAAGATACTCAAGCCGTCGGACAGGAAGACGGCGCTGGGCGGAGTCAAGCCTGTGCCCGAGGGGGACTGCATCGGCTGTCGCTGGTGCGAGCGGTACTGCCCAGACTTCGCGATATACGTGGAGGAGATGCAAGATGCTTGAACCCGGTAGACATTTAGCTTTGGGTAACGTGGCTTGCGCCGAGGGCGCGTTGAGGGCGGGGTGCAGGTTCTTCGCTGGCTACCCGATAACGCCGGCGAGCGAGATAAGCCACCACATCGCCGCCGAGATACCCAAGGTGGGCGGCCTATACGTCCAGATGGAGGACGAGATCGCGAGCATAGCCAGCGTCATAGGCGCCAGCTGGGCGGGAGCCAAAGCCATGACGGCCACCAGCGGCCCCGGGTACAGCCTCATGCAGGAGAACATAGGGTACGCCCACATGACGGAGACGCCTCTTGTGCTGGTGAACGTCCAGCGCAGCGGCCCCAGCACCGGGCAGGCCACCGACCCGAGCCAGCAGGACATCATGCAGGCCAAGTACGGGAGCCACGGAGACTACGAGGTGATAGCCGTCACCCCGTGGAGCGTCCAGGAGATGTTCGACCTCACAGTCAGGGCGTTCAACCTAGCCGAGACGTACAGGACCCCGGTGATGCTCATGGCGGACGGAATGGTGGGGCACATGAAGGAGAAGCTGACGGTGCCCGAGAAGGTGGACGTCGTGAACAGGAGGAAGCCGACGAGCAAGAAGGATACCCCGTGGGGCACGGACGACCCCAGCGGCGTGCCGCCGATGCCTGCGTTCGGCGAGGGACACGCCCTCCTCGTCACCGGCTCCACCCATAGGCCGGACGGCGTACGCAACTACGCGCCCGAGTACCACCAGATGATAGTCTACCGCACCAGAGACAAGATACTCAACGCCGAGCCCAGGATACGTGACATACACAGGGAGCACCTGTACGGTGCCAGGGTCGCCGTGCTGAGCTTCGGCGCCTCGGCGCGGCCCAGCTACGACGCCGTGGTCAAGGCGAGGGAGCAAGGCATAAAGGCGGGGCTCTTCAGGCTCAGAACCCTTTGGCCGCTCCCGGAGGAAGAGATCAGGGCGCTGGCTGATCAGGTGGACACCATACTGGTAGTCGAGATGAACGTGGGCAAGCTCGTCAAAGAGGTTGAACGCGTGGTCTGCGGCAAAGCGAAGGTCGCTAGCCTAGCCAAGGTGGGAGGGGTGCTGCCGCTTGGCCGCGAGGTCCTCGAAGAGGTTAGGAGGCTGTCACAGTGAAGAACCTGAAGTACTACAGGGACAGGTACGTTAGGAGACAGCCCAGCGCCTTCTGCCCCGGCTGCGGCGGCGGCATCATACTCAACTGCTTCGTACGGGCCATCGACGACCTGGGCCTGGACAAGGACAAGATACTCGCCGTCTCGGGCATCGGGTGCAGCGCCTGGATACCTAGCCCCAACTTCAACGGCGACACCCTTCACACCACCCACGGCAGGGCCATTGCGTTCGCCACGGGCGCCAAGACCTTCAACTCGGAGCTGACGACAGTCGTCTTCGTGGGGGACGGCGACGGCGCAGGGATAGGCGGCAACCACCTCATCCACGCGGCCAGGCGGAACATAGACCTCACGGTGATACTGGTTAACAACATGAGCTACGCCATGACGGGCGGCCAGATCGCCCCCACGACCCTCCACGGCGAGACCACCGTCACCAGCCCCTACGGCAACCCCGAGTTTCCTTTCGACATCACCCAGCTGGTCCGCGCCGCCGGCGCCAGCTACGTAGCCAAGTGGAGCACGTACCACGTGGTCGAGCTCACCCGGAGCATCAAGGAGGCCATAGGGCACAAGGGCTTCAGCTTCATCGAGGTGCTCAGCCAGTGCCCGACGCAGCAGCGCCGGATCTTCAACCTCCGCGGCCCCGTCGACAGCCTGCCG
>CAZCKR010000200.1:0-1924 GCA_964499305.1 uncultured Candidatus Bathyarchaeia archaeon
CACGACCCCCCCGATCCTGAACCAGATGAACAGGCCGAGGCTGTCAGAGACCGGGCCGGCGAAAGCGAGACCTACTGGCGTCATGCCCCCACTGAGGCTCATGAGGATGGTGAACACCCGTCCCTGCATCTCGGGCGGGATCACCGCCTGCAAGCTGGAGAAGAAGGTCCCGTTGGCCATGGCGTTGAAGACGGCGAACACGAAGACGCAGCCCACGGCCACCAGGAACAGCTCGGGGGGCATGAAGCTGAAGGCCGCTATGAAGACGCCGCTTATGATTATCGACGTCATGGCGGTGACTATGCGTTTCCTGAAGCCGCCCCACGCCCCCAGGAGGAGGCCGCCGGCTATCATACCGACGCCGTTGGCCGACTGGAGCCACCCCAGCTCTACTGCGCCGCCGTGGAAGTGGTTGGTGACCACCAGGGGGAGGAGGCTGAACGCGGGGTTCAGCAGGAAGTTGATGAGCATGGACATCCCCATGATGACCCTGAGACCCTTCCACCTCCACACGAACATGGCCCCCTCCCTCATGTCAGAGAGCACGGTTTTCAGCCCCAGCACCTCGGTCACATCGCGGCTGGGCTGAGGGACCTTGACGAAGAACAGGGACCCCACCGCGAGCACCGCCGTGGCCACGTCGATCAAGAGTATGGTCTGGATCGGTATCACCTGCATGAGGAACGCCCCCAGCGGAGGCGCGACGATGACGGCCATCCCCTGTAGGCTCTGGTTCATCCCGGCGACCCTGCTGAGGCTCTCCCTGTCCACCATCATGGTGGTCGTGGCCTGCATGGCGGGCCACTGGAAGGCGCCGCCCAGGGACCGGGTGAACATGGCTAGGAAGACGTGCCAGAGCCGTATGGCGCCGGTGCCGTAGAGGAACGCCAACGCCACCACCACGAGGGCTATGAAGGAGTCCGAGACCATCATCACGGTCTTACGGTTCCAACGGTCCACCAACGCGCCGGCGAAGGGCCCAAGCAGCACCTGGGGCAGCATGGCGACGATGCTGGCGAAGGCCAGGGTGGACGCCAGCCCAGTGGTCTCGGTGATCCACCAGACGAGGGCGAACTGGACGAGCCTGCTGCCGAAGAGGGAGAACGCCTGGCCGGCGAAAATGACCAAGAACGGCCCCATGGGGCGCTCAGAACTCATGGGGTAGCATGTCAAGGCGGGTAATAAAAAGGTATGATTATGGTCGGCGGACACGGCTCCGTTTACCAGCCAAGTTTATCAGCCCACGAATCCACAATCAGTTGAGATGAAGGTGAAGGAGGCCGTCGAGGCGTGGGTCCGGCTGTGGAACACCTACGACCTCGACGACGTAAAGAAGCTGTTCCTCGACGATGGGAGGGTGTCCTACTTCAGCTCCGAGAAAGAGGGACTCATCAAGGGCATCGACAGCCTCGTCAGGCACCACGAGGAGTTCGGGTTCGTGGCCGGCGGCAAGGAGACGGGCAACAGGCTGTGGCTTGAAGACGTGGACATCGAGGAGTTCGACGACTCCGCGGCGGTGAAGGCGGACTGGCTCTTCCAGAGGAAGGGCTCAGATAAGACTCAGCGCGGTCCCGTGACCATCCTATACGTCAGGACGGGGGACGGCTGGCGCATCGCCCACGCCCACTTCTCCAACTACTGAGCAGGGTCTGGAAGCGATGAAGCTCACCACAAGGCTCGGGGACACGGGGCTCACCGTCTCCCGGCTCTGCTACGGCACAGAGCCCTTCACCTTCAAGAAAGGTCCAGAGGGCGCCAAGACTCAGGGCGACGTACCGCCGCCAGAGGGGGGAAGAAGGCTCGCGGAAGCCTATAGGCTGGGGGTCAACTTCTGGGACACCAGCGACGACTACGGCACCCACCCCCACGTGGCCGAGGGGCTGAAGCTGGTCCCCCGTGGAGAGGTGGTGGTCGCGGACAAGAC
>CAZCKR010000201.1:0-1852 GCA_964499305.1 uncultured Candidatus Bathyarchaeia archaeon
TCTCTTAAGAGACTCCTTCTGATCCAAGAACTCACCGGATAGGAAAAGGTGAACACGGTTAAGACATTTACCCAGACGCTCGGTGGAGTCAACCCCTTATATCCTAGGCTGATTCATTGAATCCATGCTCAGCGATCTCCATGGAGAAGGCCTGATAATACACCACTGGGACACAGACGGTCTATGCTCAGCCGCCCTGCTTCTCGGCTACCTGAAGCCTAGGAGCCCGGTTAACATGTGCCCCACGATCGGAGCCTTCTACCTAACAGAGCAGGAGATCGACCATGCCGTGGGCTTCGACTATGCCATAATCGCGGACATGGCTCTCCCCGAAGCAGACGTGCAGAGGCTTAGCGAGGAAACCATGGTAGTGGTTTTCGACCATCACCGCCAGAAGCCGATCCAAGGCGTCGAGCACATTAACCCGGTCGCCCACGGCGCCGACGCAATGGACTACCCCTCATGCACTTGGGTCGTCAAGGAGAAGCTGGGGCTCCCCATCGGCATGCACGTCGCGCTGGGGTTCATAGGCGACCGAGAGCACAGGATCATGGAGAACCCACGCTTCAAGGGAGTAACAGAGAAGTACCTCGCCGACGACGGAGTCACGTTCGACGAAGCGCTAACGCTCGTGGGGCTCATCGACAGCAGCTACAAGGTTGGAGACAGAGATAGAGTGGAGGAGGCGCCGAGGCTCCTCATGGACTACACGAAGCCGGACGACATCAGGAATAACAGCAGTTGGCGCGAGAACAAGAGGCTCTTCCAAGAAAGACTCGACGAGATACTAGCGGAGCCCCCGGAAGACAGGGACGGCGTACTCTATAAACGCCTAAACACACGGTACGCCGTCATCTCGGCGGTCACACGTAAGCTAGCGTGGGGCACCAGAAAGGACACCGTAGTCATCAACACCGGCTTCTTCCCCAGCCACGACCAGCTCTACAGCCGAAGCACCCGCTTGGATATGCAGCCCATGATATTGAGGGCTAAGGAGCTGGGGTTCAACGCAGGCGGCAAGGAAGACGTGCTGGGCGCCATAGTGCCTAAAGAAGTGACGGAGTCCTTCGTCGAGGAGCTCCACGGGTTCTTCAAAGAAAAATAGGGGATTAGGTTCTCCTCAGCACGCGGCCGGGAGTCGCCCCGGTGTGTTTGCCTTTCTCGACCACGGCCTCGCCGTTGACGAACACGTGCTCTATGCCTTTGGGGTGCTTGTTGGGCTCGATGGGCGTGCTCACTATCTTCAGCTTGTCGAGGCTGAACACAGTTATGTCGGCGTAGCTGCCCGGCGTTATGGTGCCGCGTCCCTTTAGGTTATGGTGCTCCGCGGCGGCGGTGCTTATCTTGTATACGCACTCCTCGACGGTGAAGACTTTGAGCTCGTTGACCATCTTGTCGATGAACGCAGGGAAGGCGCTGTAGCAGTTCCTACCGGGCCTCCTGTATGGAGGCTTCTTCATCCTGTACTCGGCGTCGTAGACGGACTGGTCCAGGCTGAGGCTGCCGCATCTGTGCTGGAACATGAGGGCCCTGTACGGCTTCCACGGGAAGTTGCCGGTGTCGGCGGTCCCCGCTGTGTAGCCCATGGCGTCCGGGTCCTCGCATATGAGGTCGAACCACGTGTCCAGCTGCGGCTTCTCCCGCTCCGCCGCGATCTGGGCGACGTTCTTTCCGATCAGCTTCTCGTCCTTGTGCCTGCTTACCCAGATGTTCTCGGCCCACTGGGGGTTAGTGTTGGGGCTGTACGCCAGCCTGATGAACCACTTGCCGTTCTTGAGGGCGTCCACAATCTCCTCACGGTAGTCCGGTACCTTGAGCCACTCCGCGAACTTCTCACGGCTCCCAGACTCCC
>CAZCKR010000202.1:0-1714 GCA_964499305.1 uncultured Candidatus Bathyarchaeia archaeon
AGCATGTCGGCGAGACCCTGGCACGGGTGGGTGAGGTCGGTCAGGGCGTTGATGACTGGGCTGTCCATGTACTCGGCGTACTCCTCCACGACCTCCTGGCCGTAGGTCCTGATGACGAGGCCGTCGCAGTACCTGTCCAGGATGCGGGCGGTGTCCTTGATGGGCTCGCCTCTGGCGAGCTGCATGGTCTGTGGGGTGCTGTAGAAGCTCTGCATTCCGAGGTGGGCGATGGCCGCTTGGAAGCTGAACCTTGTGCGGGTGCTGTGCTTCTCGAAGACCATGGCGATAGTCCGCCCCTTCAGGTACTCGTGGGGCTGCTTCATCAACCGCATGCGTTTGAGGTCGGCGCTGACGTCGAGAATGTACTTGATCTCTTCCTTCTTCCAGTCCATCAGGGTGAGGTAGTCTTCGCCCTGAAATCTGTCCTTGAAGCTCATAATGATTCAAGCAGAATAGAAGATGGTTTGTGTGTTTAATACTATCGTTTACCCTGTTTGGGACATTTTCTCCTTGAATTGTCTCGCCTTGAGGTACCATGAGCGGGACGGTGTCATTCCTCTCTTTTCTCAGGCTCCTTCAGTGTAAAGACGGCTATGATCGCTCCGACCGACATGAAGGCGGCAGCCACCAGGAACGGTGTGCCGACTCCGTGGTTCTGGAAGAGGACTCCACCCAGGTAGTTTCCGCCGCCGTAAAGCAGAGACCAGACCACCGTGGTTAAGGCGTTGAACCTGCCTCTATGCTCCTTGGGGCAGAAGTCCACGAACAGCGCGTGCTAGGCGGGCTGACCTACAGCGGCGGAGAGCGTGATAGCTATCCTGACCACCAGCACCGCCAGGAAGCTACTCGTGTAGACATAGAGGACGTACGTTATGGGCCACGAGATCATGGAGGCCAAGACGAACCTGACTCGCCCATGCTCATCCGACGGCGAAGCAACCAGGAGGAGAGTTGCGCAGTGAGCCAGGAGAACCAAGCTCATGATGAAGCCCCACTGCGACGCGGATAGCTTGGCGCCCTCCGTCGCGTAGGTCACGTAGTATGGGTCGCCGAGGCCCAGAGCGAAGGTGAAGATGAAGTCAGTCAACAGGAACGCCTTGAAGGGCTTGCTGAGGCTGTTCACCGTGTCCCTGAAGTCGCTCACCATGTCACTTAATGATCCCGGTGAGAGAACGACTTCCTCTCTCGTGGCTAGGGTCTCCTCCAGGTATCGCTGCCTTATGAGGGATGCCAGAGTGCCTAACGCGAACCACATCAGGTAGCCCCACATCATGGCGGTCCTCACGCCGTGCCTGTCCATCATCACGCCGATTATCGAGGGAGACAATATGCCCACCAGCTGGGGCCCAACCATCAGCAACGCGTACCCCATCGCCCGGTTCTCGGGGTCCGTGGAGTCGCCGATTATAGACGACATGGATGGCTGCCGGAAGCCCATGACGACAGCCTCCAGCACCGCGGCCAGCATGAGCCACCTGTAGTCAGGCGCGAAAGCCCTAACCAAGGCTAGGCTGGCGATCATGTAGGACATGGTGTACACGATCTTCTTGCGGCCCATCTTGTCGGCGAGGTACCCGCCGAGGAACCCGGGGATCACCTTGATCACGGCGCTTAGAGCGAATATCTCGCCGATGCTCACGTAGCTTCCTCCAAGCTCGAGGACGTAGAGGGCTAGGAACGGCGTGGTGAGGTTGCCCGCCAGAGTCCAAAGCCC
>CAZCKR010000203.1:0-1695 GCA_964499305.1 uncultured Candidatus Bathyarchaeia archaeon
AGGCCCAGGTCAGGGAGACCCTGGACGGCTTCTGGGAGAAGCCGGGCGACGCCACAGCCACACTCGGCAGCCTCAGGCAGGGCAACGAGGACCTCTACAGGTTCGAGGAGAAGCTGGAGGCCCGTTAGCGGATCGTCTTCCCCGGGTATAGATCCGTGGCGGGTTATCTTTATCTGCAGGTAATGTATCAGGTGTGGTGGATATGCTGCTAGAGTGGCTGCTCTTCGGTGCTTCGTGCCTCGTCATAGTGGCCTCCGCGCTCGGGATGCGCGCCACGGCCATGAAGGACAGGGATAAGCTCAGGCGGCCCATGACTTCCTTCATGTTTTTAGATCGGGGAGGCCCCTTCGAGTGGAGGATAGTCGACATAGGCTCGCCGATGGACGTGGCGCTGGGCGGGAGCTACAGGAGGGACGAAGACGAGGCCCAGGAGACCAACGAATAGGCGGGAAAAACACTCAATATATGTATTATTCCTCTTAATCGAGGGACGAAATGTCCTGGAGTTCGCGGCCTCCCTAGGATACGCCCCAGGGTTATATACTGGATTGTTCTGGCTAATGGCTTCGGAGGCGGGTGGCGCCATCTCGGCAACAGCATAAACGGCGAGGGTTAGGGCCCAGAAGGCGGTCGTGATGAGAGACGGTGGGTCTAGTTTACGGAGTGGATGCTTGGTTCTTTTTTTCCTTTTCGATGAGTATCCCCAGTGCTTTGAGCGTCTTTTTTGCTTCCTCTGTCGTGTCGTAGGTGGAGTACGTCCTGTCGGGGTTTCGGGAGAGCTCTCTCCTTAATATGTTTCCCTGCACCAGTATGTCCAGGTGGTACGCCAGGGTTCCCTTGCTGATGGCCTTCCCTGTTACGGCTTCCATGTGTTCCCTTATGCCGGTGAAGGAGACGGCGGAGGCGTTGACGACGCGGGTGACTATCTGCATTCGCATCGAGCTGTCGAGGGCTTTGATCATCCTCATCACCTTGATGTCTGGCTTCAGGGTCATGTTCACACCTGTACATACAATTATTTCAATCTGTTTTAAATGTTTCGTTTTGGTCTAAAATATTTGACCTACTCATCCGCACGCCTCTCAGGTGGGTGAGCTAGCTGGTACAGACGATAGGCACCCATCATCATGAGCGCGATGTACTCGGGTGTCCTGTGCTCTTCGTTCTTAGGATCATAGGGATACACGTGGCCATGTGTCGCCATCAGCTCCTGATACACGGACGTCATGTAGCTCTCAGACTCCGTGTACAGGGGATGGTACTGGTGGGGGACGAGGACCCTGACCTTGGGTCGGATGACTGGGTCACGCGTGAACTGGAGGAGCTCCGCGGCGGAGCCCCTCGAGTCCGGGAAGATGAACACGATGTCCACCTCGGGCTCCCTCAGGATGATCTGCTCCTGTAGACTGGCGTACTCCAGCTCCAGGTCTTCTTCAAACGTCGTGGCTAGGCAGCCGTCGTCGTTGAGCGCCGTCTTCAACGCGTTCCTCTGGTGGTACATGCAATCCATTTTCTTTTCGGGTTCACAGGTGGTGCAATCTTCGTCTGGATCGCATTTTCCTGGACCGCAGATGACCACCAGGGGCACTATGTTGTTTAGGCGAGATCTTAGTTCATCATAGATTTTCTTTAATGCGTTTCCATCGATTAGGTCGTATCTTTTCTCATCCTCCATGCTTATCATCCGCTATCTTA
>CAZCKR010000204.1:0-1646 GCA_964499305.1 uncultured Candidatus Bathyarchaeia archaeon
GAGGACTCGGCCTCGAAGAGGTTCAGCTCCTCGGGGAACGCGTTAAGGTTGAGCATGATGTCACCCATGGTCGTGAATATGTACAGGTTCCCGTCCTCCACCGAGAAATGCTTACCCAGCCGTCAACACCTCCAACAACCCATATCCTAAACTCAGTGCCCAGAGCAGAAGGGACTTGAGCGCCAGCAGCCTGTCCGCGAACGGCAGTATGATCAGGCAGACACACGCCGCCGAGAGCAGCCTACGCACGGGCACCTTGACGAGGTACGCCACCTCGTCCACGGGTCTCTCCTTCCCCTTAGCCTCCCTCCGAAGACTCCTGAACCACCTCATCAGGGACCTGAACTTGACGCCTATGACGGAGTCGGTGATGTTCCCCGTCTTCAGGGTCCTTATCCACGTCCCCTCCTCCCCCTCGAAGAGGCCCTTTAGCGCCGCGTAAGCCTGGTACGGCGTCATCAAGTAGCTCAGGGCGACGAACGAGAAGACGCCTCCATAGTCCTCAGCCAAGTCCCCCTCCATGAAGACGCCCGCCAGCCCCATCAAAGGGATCGCGAGGAAGTTGCTTATCACGAGGCCCCAGCCGAGGACGGGCGCCCAGAACGGGGGCCTCCTCCGCGTCGCCTCGGACACCATCCAGCATATGGTGCCGACGATGAAGAACGCCGACTGGAGGTAGTAGGGGGCGAAGTACAGGAACTCCAGCTTCTCGTTCAACGTTAGGCTCTTCGACCTGATGACCCTCCAGAAGTATCTCCGCACGGCGTAGGTGTGGCCCTCAGCCCACCTCATCCTCTGCCTGATGAGCCGCCTCACCGTGTTGGGTATCTCCGCCGGAGCCTGTATAAACGGCGTGTAGACCACCCTGTACCCCTCCAGGTAGAGCCTGATGGTGAGCTCCCAGTCCTCCGTGATGCTGGTGGTCCACCCCAGCAGCCTGAGAAGCTCCGCGCTAAGCATGAACACGCTGCCGCTGATCATCTTCATGGCGCCCAGGGCCTCCTCGGCCACCCTCTCCACCATGTAGCTGCCGCTGAACTCGGCCCTCACGCCCTTGGTGAGCCAGTTCTCGTTCTTGTTAAGGTGGTGCAGCTGGTACCCCTGGACCGCGGCGACTGGCTTCCCCTCTCCGCGCCTCGCCTCGAACTCTGACAGGAACCTCCTGAGTATGTCCGGCGGCGGCACGAAGTCGGCGTCGAACACCACGACGTACTCGCTGTCCGGGTGCATGTACCGGAGCGCCTGCTGGAGGGCGCCGCCCTTGTAGCCTGCCCTGTCTCTCCTGTGGACGAACTTGATGATGGGCCTTGAGACCCTCCAGCCAGGGTCACGGAGAAGCTTAATCGTGTCGTCCCGTGAGTCGTCTGCGACCAGCACCTCGTAGTTCGAGTAGTCGAGATCGATGCACGCGTCGATTATCCTCCTCGCCACGTTCACCTCGTTGTAGAATGGGAGGTGGATGGACACGAAGGGCTCGTACTTCGCCTCGTACACAGGGGCCTCGTACTCTTCATCGCCTCCGTCGGCCTCGTTGAGAAGCCTGAGGGCTATCAGCGTGGAGACGTAGTACTTGAGGGCGTAGATGAAGTATAGTCCACCAAAAGCCAGCGCTATGTACGACGCGCCCACTCCGATGGAGAACTCCA
>CAZCKR010000205.1:0-1576 GCA_964499305.1 uncultured Candidatus Bathyarchaeia archaeon
CACAGCATGGACAAGCTAGCCGAGAACCTTGAAGACGAGTACCAGGTTCTCAGCCTCACCATCCTCGACCACGGGGACAGCGACCCGCCCAAGGGACCCATAAGCCTCCCCGACCACGCAGAGGTCATGAGGGGCTGCTACACGCAGCTCGGGTTCACCCCGAACGTCCTCATAGGCCACAGCGTCGGCGGCATGATGGGCATGGTGCTGACCGCTGAGCACCCAGAAGAGTTCAGGGGACTCGTGCTCGTAGACATAGCGCCCTTCGAGTCCACGGGGAGAAGCAGCCGCCCCGAGCCTCCTGAAAGCTTCACGGACGAGGCAGAGGCGCTGATGTGGCTCAGGGAGCGGTACCCCCTCTTCACCGACTACTACTACGAGAACCGCCTGAGACACGCGTTCAAGAGGGAGGAAGGAGTCCTCAAGCTCAAGCCCCGCGGCGACGGGGTGCGCGGCGGCTTGGTCACAGACCTCTGGCCATACGTCGAGCGCATAGAGACCCCGACGCTGCTGCTTAAGGGCGAGCAGAGCGACTTGGTCACCCCCGAGACCATGGAGCGCATGGAGGAGACCATGTCAGACCTTGAGGTGGTCGAGGTAGAGAACACGGGCCACATGATACCGCAGGACGTCCCCGAGGAGTTCGAGAGGCTCGTACGGGGTTTCCTCGAAAAGGTCTACTGAAGGCAACCAGCACATTTTTTATTTTACATGATTCTATGGAAATCTCAGCGAACGGGTTAAACCGTTCAATGGCTAGACATGACGGGGTAGAGGCTGGTTCAAGACTTGGAGAGGCTATGCGACCTATACTTCGAGCTATCAAACGAGGAGAGGCTCAAAATCCTGTACAGCCTCAGGGAGGAGAACATGAACATAACGACTCTCGCCCAGAGGATAGACGTGACCACGCAGGAGTGCAGCAGGCACACGTCTCGCCTCTCGGACATTGGCCTCGTCCAGAAGAACCCTGACGGAGCTTACAGCTTGACGCCCTACGGGCGGCTTACGCTGCGCCTCATACCGGGGCAGCTGTTCGCCTCCACTCACCATAGGTACTTCAACACGCACACCCTCGAATACCTGCCCTCAGGGCTCGTGTCGAGGATACATGAGTTAGGCGACAGCGGGTATACACAGGACGTCTGGGTCACCTTCAGCATACTGGAGAACCTGTTCAAGGAGGCCGAGGACTACGTCTTGATGATCCACGACCAGTACCTCCTCAACATACTGCCCCTCGGCGTCGAGGCCCTCAGGAGAGGCGTCAGGTTCAGGTCCATCGACCCCGCGAGCAAGGAGGAGCACAGGAGACTCGACGCCGAGAGGCCCGGCTACATCACGGCGGAGGACGAAGAGTACCTGCTCCAGGCGTATAGAGAAGGACGCCTTGAGACCCATCTCGCGGAAGCCATCCAGGTGTTCCTCTACGTCACAGAGAGGAAAGCCGTAGTGGCGTTCCCGCTCATCGACGGCTCCTTCGACTACGTAGGCTTCGCCACGGAGAGCCCTGACGGCCTCAGCCTGTGCCGCGACATCTTCGAACACTACTGGAGCCAAGGCAGCCCGCCCACGC